>CALWRD010000001.1 GCA_944383875.1 uncultured Clostridia bacterium
GATTCTTCACGGATAATTGACAGCACGGGGAAAACTCTTATAGATTATTCCGCTGCCGAAAAGGGTGTGGTCAAGGATGTAAGGACCCATAAGCCTGCTTACCTCTATGCCACGAATTATGAAAAGCTGGGGGAAAATGAGGAATACGGTTACGATTTTAACCCTAGGACAGATATATATGATCTTGATGGTAATTTCATTACAGAACTGGAGTGCTACGAATTTGATACCTGTCTGGGGGATTACTACGTGGCAGTGGGCAAAGACAGTGAAACCGGAGTTATAACAAATATGAAAACAGGGGAAGTCTTAATGGAAAATGTGGGCAATATAAGTGACGGAGGAAACTGTGTCATAATAAACAATCGTATCTACCACCAGCCTATGTACATAACCGATTATGACTTTAATGTGCTTTTTGAGGTGAACGGACAATATGACTATATTTATTCCCCTGAGATATACCTTTCGGAGGATATAGACGTGGATTATCTTATTGCTACCCACTGGACGGATGGGCAAAGCGTTGCGGTGATAAACTCCGAAGGTGAAAATATTCTGGGTCAAAGCTTTGACTCTGTTCCCTATATTGACAATGATTATCTGGTGTTTGAAAAGGATGACAAATCCTATGTTTACGATACCGAAACCTTGGAACTTATTATGGAGTATGAGGGGTATATAAATGCAATAAATGACAATTATTTTATAACCTATTATGAATCCGAAGAGGATGCGGACAAACGGATAAGCGATCTTTATACGCGGGACGGCACCGTGGTTTATAAAGGTGCGGAAGGAATAAATATAGGCTGCTTTGTGCCCGGGAAGGAACTTTTCGCCATATCAACCACAAAGTATGATGAAGAGGGCAATTCCTTTTACAGCACAAAGGTGATAGACGGCAGCGGCAGGGTCATTATAGATGAGGTGGATTATGACAGGGGCTCCCTTAACTTTATAGGCTCCGATGGCGTAATGACCTTTATTAATTACAACTATGACCCTGAGATCGGGGACAGCCGGAACACCTGCGAAATGTATCTCAGGAACGGGGAAAGGATCTTCCCGGAGAGGGAGTATCAATATGTTTATCAGGCTTCCTATAATGCAGATCCGGATGCAGTCTACGCATCATATGCCATAGCAGCCTACGACTATAACGGAAATGAGTATTATGTCCTTCTTGATGAAAAGGGTAAGGAAATTATTCCGAATATAAGATCCTATCAGGCAAGCGGTAAATACCTGCTCTATTCCAAGGGTTTTAACAACTATATGCTGAACATGGAAACCGTGGAAAATGTATTCAGTGAAAGAGACTTCAGTACATTTGAGGATTAAGGAGGGAAGAAATATGAAAAAGTTTAAATTAAGTGTAGCTTTACTCTGCGGTATACTGCTTTTTACCGCCTGCGGACAAAACACGGAACAGCCTGCGGAGGAAGGTACACGACAAAGTACGGAACAGACTGCGGAGGAAAGCACGCAGGAGGATGAAAATACTGCTGTGGAGCCTATTTTAAGCCTTGATGAATATCCGAAGGTAGACGGATCTACAGCCAATCTGCCGCTGATGGCAGAGGTGATGAGCAGGGCGACTGGTATCAGCTTGGAGGAGGCGGAGGAGCTTACAAGCTGCGATATGACCCCACAGGCATGGTATAACCTTGCGGAAGGTGCGTCGGATCTTCTCCTTGTATATGAGCCGGCAGAGGCAACCGTTGAAAAACTGGAGGAAATAGGAACCCATCTTACCTATGAGGCAATAGGTAATGATGCTCTGGTATTTATAGTAAATGAAAACAATCCTGTGGACAGCCTGACCATAGATCAGCTTAAGGGTATATACAAGGGGGAAATAACCAACTGGAGTGAAGTAGGAGGCACTGATGAGGAAATAGTAGCCTTTCAGCGCAGTGAGGAAAGCGGTTCCCAAAGCCTGTTTATCAAGCTGTTAATGCAGGGAGAAGAACCTATGGAGGCGCCCACGGAGCTTGCTCCGGGACTTATGGGTGAGCTTATTGACTCTCTTGCAGAGTATAACAACGAAGGCAATGCCATTGGATTTTCCGTTTACTACTATGCTTCTTATATGTATACCCAGCCGGGACTTAAGTTTATTGCGGTGGATGGAGTATCTCCAAGGGATGAAACCATAGCAAGCGGTGAATATCCTTTTATCAACCCATTTTATGCAGCTATCCGCACCGATGAGCCGGAGGATTCCCCTGCACGTAAGCTTTATAATTTCGTAATCGGCGAGGAAGGTGTAAAGGCAATGAAAGCCGCAGGATATATACCCATTGAGAAATAAGGCGAAGGGATAAATAATTTGTAAAATAATTAAGATTGAGTTGAAAAATAAAAGTATCTGTGATATATTTATTGTATAAATAGTTCAAAAAATTTCTTTCTATTGTGGAGGTAGTTATGAGAGGAATACAAACCCCTATATCCGAAATCAGGAGAAAAATTTTTACTGAAATAGCTAAGATTGCTTTTGAAAACGACGGCAACATCAATGATGCCATTGAGGCAATACCTTACGCTGTTTCTCCCGGCGATGAGGCTACTTACAGAGAGAGTATATACAGAGAAAGAGCCATTGCTTCCGAAAGAGTAAGGCTTGCCATGGGTATGTCCCTGAGACCGCAGGACAGACCTGTGCATGTTACTGCAGGTCTGGAGGAGAGCAATATTGCCGAGCATTACTATGAGCCTCCTCTTATGCAGGTCATACCTTCTGCCTGCAATAAGTGTGAGGAAAATATTTATCGTGTATCGAATATGTGCAAGGGTTGTGTTGCACATCCTTGTATGGAAGTCTGTCCAAAGAATGCCATTTCAAGAGTAAACGGTAAGGCTTTTATTGATGAAAGTAAATGTATAAAGTGCGGTAAATGTAAGGCAATCTGCCCTTATGATGCTATTTCCAAGCTTTTAAGACCTTGTTCCGAAGCCTGCGGCGTTAAGGCTATCGAGTCGGATGAGCAGGGAAGGGCTAAGATCAATATTGATAAATGTGTTTCCTGCGGTATGTGTATGGTAAGCTGTCCTTTTGGTGCCATAGCTGATAAGTCCCAGATATTCCAGCTTGCAAGGAGCATTAAGGAGGGGGACAAGATTATTGCCGAGGTTGCTCCTGCTTATGTGGGTCAGTTCGGAGAAAAGACTACATCAGGTCAGGTTAAGGCTGCGCTTTTGGCTCTTGGTTTTGCGGAGGTAAGAGAGGTTGCTTTAGGTGCCGATATAGGCGCTGTTGCCGAGGCAAAACATTATGCTGAGCATGTTGCCACAGGTGAGCTGCCATTCCTGCTTACTTCCTGTTGTCCATCATGGTCTATGCTGGCAAAGACCCAGTTCCCCGAAATGATAGAGAGTGTTTCAAGGGAGCTTACGCCTATGGTTGCTACCGCAAGGAGCATCAAGCATCATGATCCTGAAGCAAAGGTGGTATTCATAGGACCATGTGCGGCTAAAAAACTTGAGGCAACCAGACGCAGCGTAAGGAGCGACGTTGACTTTGTAATCACCTTTGAGGAGCTTGCGGCTATGTTTGACGCCAAGAATATTGTACCTGCCGAGATGGAAACTGCCGAAGAGCTTCACGATGCAACGGCAGCCGGCAGAGGATATGCTGTTGCAGGCGGTGTAGCTGAGGCTATTGAAAAGTGCGTCAATAAGTATTATCCCGATGTTGAGGTTAAAATTCAGCATGCGGAGGGACTTGCAGATTGTAAGAAGATGCTTACCCTTGCTAAGCTTGGCAAGCTGAACGGCTGTATGATCGAAGGTATGGGCTGTCCCGGAGGCTGTGTTGCCGGTGCAGGTACTATCCTGCCTATTGCCAAGGCTAAACAGCAGGTTGCCAAGGTTAAAAATGACAGCGAGGAAAAAGTTCCGGATAAGTCCGTAATTGATGTTGATTTAAGCTGATAAATAGGGTATAATATATAAAACGGTTAAATGTCGCAGATACCTTTTCTGCGGCATTTTTGATAGGAGGTATTTTATGATACAGGATATTGCTCCACATAAATATCACGTGGCATTTGAGCAATGTGAGCCTACAGAGGAGGATATACTGCTTGTGTTCAGAGGGGATGAGCTGCTTGTGCGTGAGGCAGAGGGCAGAACCTGGTTTCCGGCTGTTGGTGAAATCGAAGGACTTCCAAAGGAGGCTGACTTCCTCTTCAGAATGGATGATACAAATCTCTTTATGACGGAAGTTGAGGACGAAGAGTTTGAGGGATGGCACTTTGTTAAACAAGAATACTTCCGATCCGTATATCCTATGTGGAAGGCTTTTGCAGGGGCTACCGCTATTCAGATACATCGTTGGTACAGCAACAACAAATTTTGCTCACGCTGCGGCGGACATATGCATAAAGGTTCAACCGAGCGCTCTCTTATTTGCGGCAGCTGCGGCAGGACGGTATACCCCAGCATTGCTCCTTGCGTTATAGTGGCGGTCACTGACGGCAGCCGTATTCTGCTTACCAGATATAACAAAAAGCACAGCAAATATACCCGATTTGCCCTTGTGGCAGGTTATACCGAGGTGGGAGAAACCTTGGAAGATACCGTAAAGCGTGAGGTTATGGAGGAAGTGGGACTTAAGGTAAAAAATATCACCTATTATAAAAATCAGCCATGGTCCTTTTCAGATACTCTGCTTGTGGGCTTCTTTGCGGAGCTTGATGGCAGCGGAGAAATAGTAAGGGATGAAAATGAGCTCTCTGAGGCGGTTTGGTTTGAAAGGGATGAAATACCGGAGTATGACTCCCTTATCAGCCTTACCAATGAGATGATTGAACGGTTCAGAAAGGGATAAGGAAGTGTTGTTATGATTTTTTTTAAACAGATTAAATGGAATTCTATTTTACTTTCGGCACTTGTTGCGCTTTTGGGTCTTATTGTGCTGTGCAATCCTTCGGCAGCGGCGGTATCGGTGTGCTTGCTTATAGGTTGGTTTTTGATTATAGGTGGAGCATCGACTCTGTTTGCGTATTTTAATTTTAAAAGCAGGGGTATACTTGCCGTAAGCCTTATACAGCTTATCCCCGGAATAATTATAGTGATTATGCCTGACATACTTGTTAATTTTGTCAGTCTTTTTCTTGGACTGATTGTACTTATTTATGCCCTTGCGAATATACGGGAGGCAAAGGAAAATAGGGAGCTGGGATATAAGCACTGGTACTTTGGACTTGCAGTGGGAATTATTACTCTGATGCTTTCGGTAGTTGTGCTGCTGTATCCCTTTGAGTCTGCCTCTGCGGTTATGATGCTTGCAGGTGCCGCTATGCTTATACATGGAGTAAGCAATATTATATCTATAATTGTTATCAGCAATGATATGAAAAAGATGATGTAATTGGATAAACTATGAGTGTCCCGTTAAAACTAAAGCGTAGTATAAGCAGGAGGTCTGTTATGAAAAAGCTTTATTTTAACGGGAATATTATTACTATGGAGGGTGACGCTCCTAAGGCTGTATTGACGGAGGATGGTATTATCAGGGCAGTGGGGGCATTGGAGGACTTTTCAACTGTTGATGCTGAACCTATTGACCTTAAGGGAGCGGCTATGCTGCCTGCCTTTATAGATGCCCACAGTCATCTTTCCGCATATGCCGCCTCATTTTTGCAGGTAAGGCTTAATGACTGTGCATCATTTTCGGAAATAGCGGCGGCAATTACGGAATTTATAAAGAAAAATTCTCTTTCAAAGGGTGAATGGGTTACAGCCACAGGTTATGACCATACGCTGCTTAAAGAGGGCAGGCATCCCAACAGAGATTTTTTGGATAGTATTTGTCCCGATAATCCTCTTTTATTAGTGCATATTTCCTCACATATGGGTGTGTTTAACTCTGCCGCAATGAGCAGGCTGAACATAGAGGGCAGCGGTTATATGGAGGAAGAACAGTTTATTGATACCATGAAACGGGTTCCCCAACCAAAGTCACTTGAGGCGGCATATGAAAAGGCTCAGGAGGGCTATGCTGCCCATGGTATTACTTCTGTACAGGAGGGTATGTTTCCTGCGGAGCTGATAGATATTTATAAAAAGCTTCAGGGAAAATTTAAGCCGGATGTTACCGCATATGTAGAGCCAAAGTCGGCGGAGGAAGTTTATTCGGCTTTTCCCAAGGCTGACGGCAGGTTTGACAGGGGTTTCAGATTGGGAGGTTATAAAATCTTCCTGGACGGTTCTCCTCAGGCGAAAACGGCGTGGCTGAGAAGCCCATATCTGGGCAGCAGTGACAGTGGAAAGCCTACTATGAGTTATGAGGCGGTGTTGTCTGCAATGGACTTAGCCGTAAAAAACAAACGTCAGCTTTTGGTACATTGCAACGGGGACGGGGCGGCACAGCAGATGATTGACTGTGCAAAACATTTTCCAAATATAGACAGGCTGCGTCCCGTTATGATACATGCCCAGCTCCTTGCTCCGGATCAGCTTAACGAACTTAAACGTGTAGGCATAATGCCATCATTTTTTATAGGACATATTTATTATTGGGGCGATGTTCACCTTGCAAATCTGGGTGAAAAACGTGCATCATATATCAGTCCGGCAGGCTCTGCACTTGATAAGGGTATTGTATTTACCTTTCATCAGGATACACCTGTTACCGAGCCCGATATGCTCCGCTCCGTTGCCTGTGCCGTCAATAGGTTTACAAAGAATGGCGTGCTGCTTGGAAGTGACGAAAGGATACCTGTTTATGAGGCACTTAAAGCTGTTACCGTAAATGCCGCTTATCAGTACTTTGATGAAAATGTCCGTGGAAGTATACGGGTGGGCAAAAGGGGGGACTTTGTGATACTTGATAGGAATCCGCTTTTAACTCCAACCGATGAAATTGCGGATATCAAGGTACTTAAAACCCTTAAGGATGATAGGGTAATATATGAAAAATAAACGGGCAAATGTTAGTTGATTGAATGATTGTTAAAGGGCTGTAACTAAGCGGAAGAGTAGACTTAATATAAACTTCCGTTTTTTATTTTCACAGTCGCCGGCAGAGGCTTTTTTGGATAAGTCAAAATAAAAAGAGAATTTGACAAAATACCACTGAGGATATATAATTAACTCATTATAAATACAGTGCTTTTTACTGTTGCTCAGAAACACATCCGTACAGGGTGCGGACGTTTAATACACACTATTTAAAAGGAGAAACAACAATGGCTAAGGAAAAAATGGTTACTGCCATTACCTCTATGAAGGAGGATTTTGCGCAGTGGTATACAGATGTGGTTAAGAAAGCCGAGCTTATCGACTATTCAAGCGTAAGGGGCTGTATGATCTTGCGTCCCAACGGATACGCCATATGGGAAAATATACAAAAGGAGCTTGACGCAAGGTTTAAAGCAACCGGCGTTGAAAACGTATATATGCCCCTCTTTATCCCCGAAAGCCTTTTGCAGAAGGAAAAGGATCACGTTGAGGGTTTTGCTCCCGAGGTAGCTTGGGTTACTCAGGGCGGCGGTGAAAAGCTGCAGGAGAGGCTTTGCGTAAGACCTACCTCCGAAACTCTTTTCTGCGACTTGTACTCAAATATAGTGCAGTCCTACAGGGATCTGCCTAAGCTCTACAATCAGTGGTGCTCCGTAGTAAGATGGGAAAAGACCACACGTCCATTCTTAAGGTCAATGGAATTTCTCTGGCAGGAGGGTCACACCGCTCATGCAACCGCTGAGGAGGCTGAGGAAAGAACAATACAGATGCTTAACATATATGCCGACTTCTGCGAGCAGGTCCTTGCCATCCCTATGATTAAGGGCAAAAAGACTGATAAGGAAAAGTTTGCTGGAGCACACTCTACCTATACCATAGAGGCGCTTATGCATGACGGCAAGGCTTTACAGTCCGGTACAAGCCACAACTTCGGCGACGGTTTTGCACGTGCATTTGATATTCAGTATACAGATAAGGAAAACAAGCTTCAGTATGTACACCAGACTTCATGGGGTATGTCTACTCGTATCATAGGTGCAATCATTATGGTACACGGGGATGACAGCGGACTTGTGCTTCCTCCACGCATTGCTCCTACTCAGGTAATGATTATCCCTATCGCACAGAAAAAGCCGGGCGTACTTGAGAAGGCGGCAGAGCTTAAGGAAAGGCTTGCCTCCGTATGCCGTGTAGGTCTTGACGACAGTGACAAGACACCGGGCTGGAAGTTCAGCGAGTACGAAATGAGGGGTATACCTGTAAGGGTTGAGATAGGTCCTAAGGACATCGAGGCAGGTCAATGTATACTTGCAAGACGTGATACAGGGGAAAAGATTACAGTGTCCCTTGACAATATTGAAAATGAAGTAACGGCACTCCTTGATAGGATACAGGCAGATATGCTTGAAAAAGCTACAAAGCATAGGGACAGCCACACCTATACCGCTACGTCAATGGAAGAGCTTGGCAGGATAGTAAACGAAACTCCCGGCTTTGTAAAGGCTATGTGGTGCGGTGATGAAGCCTGCGAAAACAAGATAAAAGAGGAGTATTCCGTGACCTCCAGATGTATGCCATTTGAGCAGGAGCATATTGACGATAAGTGTGTGTGCTGCGGTAAACCTGCAAAGACTATGGTTTACTGGGGCAAAGCATATTAATAAAAACAAAGGAGGTATTTTATGTTAAAAAAACGATTTACAGCCATACTTATGGCAGCTCTTATGTTGATAGGCTGCGTTAATACGGTTACGGCAACTGAAAGCGGCTATGCCTACGGAGATGTGGACAAGAGCGGCACCATAACTTCAAACGATGCGGCAACGGTTCTTGCCTATGTTCTGGATCCCGCATCGGTCCCCGACTTTGACACGGAGCTTGCAAATGTGAGCAGTGATAAGGATGCCATTACAGATGAGGATATAATATCCTCCGAGGATGCTGCATATATATTGCAGCGTGTACTCTACGACATACCATTCCCATGTGAGCCTCAGACGGGTGATACCACGGAATACACCACGGAAACGACTACACAAGCCACTACTGAGGAAACTACCGAAACAACCACAGAGGAATATACGGAAACAACTACCTCTGCATACTACGATCTGAATGCCAACGACCTGACATTAACTGCGGACGGTACATCAAATTTCACAGAGGGTGCATACACTGTTCAGGCGAGATACAAGGTGGGGACCTCTGTGGCAGAAGCTGACGGCACAACATATAACCAACACCTTCAGCTGAACGGAACAGGCAGCCTTACGGCAGCAAGTATATACTTTGATGCACCTACGGGAGGTACACTTTACATAGTTGCACGCTCATCCAATGCAACACAGGTAAGGAATATTGTTGTTGCACAGTCAAACGGCAGAACCGTTGCTACGATAAGTGCGCCTATGTCCGGTGATGCACCTGCGGTAGAGACTGTTACCTTAAATACGGGAGGCAGATACTACATTTACGGCGGTGCAGGCAATATCAATATTTACAGACTGACCTTTACGGGCACAGGTGATGTGGAAACCACTACGGAAACTACAACCGAAACCACTACCTTTAACGGTGACACCTCCGACGGTGTTGTGGTAGATAACTTTACAGATCTTAAAAATGAGCTGGCAAAGACCAATAACAAGATATATGTACAGGGCACTATTATGTGTGATGAAAGCATCAGGCTTACCGAAGAAAATGCCAATGTGGAGGTTTATGGACTTACCAATGAGGATGGTACAGCTGCAATCCTTGATTTTTCACCTCTGCGTGATTCGAGGACAAGCTCAGGCTCGGGAGGCACCGGATTTAGGATAACCGGCAGTCACTATACCTTCAGAAATATCATTATCCAAAAGGCAGGAGACTGCGGCATAAGGATCACTGCGGAAAACGGAGGTACAGGTTCATATAATACCTTTGAAAACTGTGTATTCAGATATAACAATAATTCGGGTGTGTCCATTACCAAGGGCGGTGCCAACAACACCTTCCGCTATGTGGACAGCTACCGCAATGCGGATCTTATCCAGAAGAACGGCGGCGATGCGGACGGTTTCTCCGTTAAGCTTGCAGCAGGTGCCAATAACACCTTCTACAACTGTCGTGCATGGGAAAACTCCGATGACGGCTGGGACAGCTACGACAGATCATCCGAGGGAGGATATATCGGTGATGTTTACTACGAAGAGTGTGTGGCATGGAACAATGGCAATCCGGATGTATTCACAGGTGAAGAGGACTACAACAAGGGTAAACCACTTGATAAAAACCTTGTTTATGTAGAGGCTATATTAGAGCAGGATCCGGATTTTGAAACTCGGTACAATAATGGCACCGTTACAAGCTGGCCTCAGCTTACTGTAAGCCTTTTAGGTACAAGCAACTCCTACTCCAATATCCACAGTGCCAACTGGGCAGGTAATCCTAACGGCTTTAAGTTTGGCTCAGCGGAAACCCCAACAAGCTCCTACAGATATATCAAGAATTGTATAGCCTTTGACCATAGGAATACACCTAACCAGAAGCCTGCAAAGGGCTTTGACCAGAACAACGGCTACGCAGGCTATGATATAGTAAATGCCCTGAGCTTTGACAACGGTCAGAACTACTGGATGGACAGGATGACAGCATACTCTATGGAGGGTGTGTTCTACAGCTTTGGCGGCGGACAGTCCGATGCCCCCGGCGACCTTAACCTTACCACTCCTACGGCAGCTAAGGAAGCAGAGCTGAGAGCTGAGGTAGAGGAAAAGACAAACTACATACTTGATATGGTATACAGTGACAGGATACCCGGTCAGGTAATATATGATGTCTTTGACTGATAAATTTAATATAAAATAAAAAACAGAGTGCATATTTGTCTGAGTATGCACTCTGTTTTGCTGTATAGGTGTTTCGCCTTCTGTTTTCAAGGTGATATAAAAATGGTGTGGATTCTGCTTATCTCTCGCTCCTATAGTTCAAAGACCTTTTCCCCAAGCTCGTAAAGCAACTCGTTTGTTTCATCAAGGGAAAGCCCCTTATCAAGGGCGAATATTATTATACAGTCCCTGCGGTTTTTGCTGTACAGCCCACCTGCGTCTGCAATAAGCAGTATTCGGTTAGCCTCCTCAACGGTAGTACCCAGCCCGAAACAAAGCTGAAGCAGCTTGTCCTTGGTGGGTTTTCTTGTACCGTTAATCATCTGATAGCCATATGTATAGTTCAATTCAGCTTTTTTTATAACTTCACCTTTAGGTACTTGCTTTTTATCTATTAATATATTAAGATATTCCGAAAGGGTAAGATTTTTTATATCTTCGTTGTTTTCCGCTAAAAAGTTTTTTATTTCGGTTGATTTTTTGATTTCAGCCATAAGCTGGTCGGTATTTTTCATAACATCACCTCGAAATAATAATATCATAAACAACGAAAATATTCAATATTGGGGAGGTAAAAATGGGAAATTATGTTGATGAATTTAAAAAAGCCTATGATGAATACGAAATTATATCCTCAATAGGCAGGGATACTTGGCAGATCAGGCTGAAAAGCTATGATAAAATAGCAATCCTTAAGCGTATAGACAATCCCGATGTGTATAAAAAGCTTCAAAGCCTTAAAATCTCAGGGGTGCCGACTATATATAATGTATTTGACAGGGAAGGGGTTTTTTATGTCATTGAAGAGTACATAAACGGCAGCAATCTTGATGATGTGATTGCCTCTCGAGGCAGTCTGTCAGCCGGCGAGGTAAAAAGTATTGTGGTGAAATTGTGTACTATACTTGCTGCGGTACACTCGGCAGGACTGGTACACCGTGACATAAAGCCTTCAAATATTATTTTAACCACAGGCAATGAGGTATACCTGATTGATTTCGGAATAGCAAGAGAGCAAAACGCTGATGCCTCCAAGGATACAAGGCATCTGGGCACGGAGTTTTATGCCTCTCCCGAGCAGTACGGCTTTGCCCAGACGGACAATAAAAGCGATATTTATTCCATAGGCAAGCTGATGCTTGTTTTGCTGACAGGGAAGGAAAATGCCGATAGTATAAAGGGAATACCCTATTCAAGGATAATTGCAAGGTGCATTGAAGTTGACAGTACAAAGCGCTATGCCGATGTAAAAGCATTAAAAGCAGCCTTCGGCGTAACCAAAAGGCTTTTAATAATTGCGGGAATATGCACGGTTGTAATACTGGCGGTTGTGGTGGGGTCGGTATATTCGGGTACCGGAAACACATTTCAGACACAGAATTACGCAAAGCAGGAGGAAACTCTGACCGGGTACGACAGGGAAAAACGGGAGGAAAATGAAAATTCCGCTGCAGGGGATAACTTTGAAAGGGGAACCGAAACATTATCCGAAAATACAGAGGGATTAACGTCAGTTACAACTGCTGAAGATACGGAGGGAACAACGTCAGTCAGCACTGCCGAAAATACTACCCATGACCCCGCTGTGATATCACCACAGACGGAAAACAGCGCCCTTGACACCATGACGGAAAATGCCACGGAGATGACCTCACAGGATATGATAGCAGAATTACCTGTGGACGATAACGGTTATATAATAGATGCACTGTTTTATGACGGGAATATATACAGCGGATATATCTATTACACCGTTATATCCAACGATAATCCCTATATGAAAGTATACGGTGTTGCTCCAAAGCAAACGGGAAAGGTGCAGTTTGCAGATGACTGCTCCGCTGATGTATATGCTGACCTTACAGACACAGGGCTTAACATTACCCTGAACAACAAGACTCTTTTCCTGCCGAATACAGATAATGTATCCCATTATCCCAATACTGAGCTGGAGCCCACCACCCGTAATTATGTACTGGTATTCAGTGACTTTGACCAGGACGGGACAAGGGAGATCTTTGCTGTGGAAGAGGCGTTTTATGAGGATACGGAGGGTAACCTGATACTATTGTACAGCACGGGAAGGTTTGTCAGGGTAAATAAGGATAACCTTGAAATGACCCTGTGCAGCGGTGAGGAAATGATAATGGACAGCGGAGAGGCGGAAATTTCACTGTGGTCTAACAGTGTGCTTGTAAGCGGCTGCTCCGGTATGCCCTTTGTTACATACGAATTAAGGGGAAATGAAGTTATAAAATATGCAGGTCTCTATGAACCGGGACATTAAAAATTACATAATATTACAAAATAATGCTCTCAGCTAATGAAGTGAGAGCATTATTTTTTTATACTGTTTTTGGGAGATTTTTAATGCAATATTGATTTTTAAAAAATTAATCAGTATTTTGGTCGGGGTTATCGTGGTCATTCAGGAGCTCGTCTGCCGATAGTGAAAAGATTTCCGCCAAAACCTTGAGTTCAATGTCGGTGACGGGTCTTGTCTGACCCTCCAGCTTGGAAAGGCTTGAGGGATTGATGTCAATGCCGCTTGTCTGTAAGCGTGCAAGCAGTTCCTTCTGCTTTATCTTCCTCTCCTTCCTGAGCCGGGTTATCTTGTGACCTATTATGTTTTTGTTGCCTAATTCCTGTCTGCGGGGTTTCATTAAGGGACATCAACTCCTGTAAGATTGGACTTATGGTATTAGTATATAGCAGTTAGGGAAATTTTAATTCTTGTTAAGAATTATATTGACGAATTTTGTAAATTGAGTTATAATGTAATCAAGGTTATAATTCCTGTAGAGAATTAAAATAGCTATTTTTGTCAAGCAAATTGTAAATTTCTTTTTTGTAATCTTATGATCGAGGGGGGATAACTGTGGGGTTTGCGATCTATGTACAAGTGTTATGCTTATAGCCGGTTAATTTGTATTTTATAGGGGTTGAGTAGATTTTAAATATAGTAACACTATCTATTAAAAAGGAGGAAATTATATGGAAGAAAAATTAGGGGGAAATGCATTAAAGTTACATTTCCTGCTTGCGGCAACACTGTTGTTTATGGTTATGTGCTTCACATCTTCTGCCTTTGCTGATGATCAGCCATCGGGAACAGGTACTGTGGAGGATCCCTATCAGATAGGCACCCTTGACGAGCTTTACTGGTTTGTGGACTATGTAAATGCAAGCACACTTACAGATGATGAAAAGCTTAATGCCCATAACGCAGTGCTTACAGCTGATATTGTGGTAAATAACGGCGTCATGTCGGGGGAAACAAATCCATCAAGGGTTGTACACTGGACATCAATAAAAAATTACAATGCTGTCTTTGACGGACAGGGACATACCATAAGCGGAATATATTTTGATGATTATTATACTGACACATTAGGCGGAGCCGGATTTATTTCAAATACAAAAAGTGAATCAGCTGAAATTAAAAATCTGGGTATAATCAATTCCTATTTTACTTCATATAACGTTTATCTTGGTTCAATATGTGGACGTAACTATGGAAGAATAGAAAACTGTTATAGCAACAGTACTGTATATGGAACTGAATCTGATGAACAGTTTATATCACGCAAGACCGATTACGCTGGCGGTATTTGTGGGTATAGCACTAATAATATTATAAGCTGCTATAATATGGGCAATGTTTCCAATTCAGGCGGTGACTATGCAGCTGGAATATGTGCTTATTATATGGGTACTGAAATAATTGATTGTTACAATACAGGTAATATTTCCTCAAAACGATATGCTGCTGGTATATTTGCGTATAGAAATTCATCTCAGATAAATACTGTTGAATATTGTTATAATACAGGAAATATCACAGGAACTCATATAGGCGGCATAACTGCTGTATCAACTGATACAATGATACGGTATTGTTATAATCTTGGAGATATTGAAAGCAACTCTTCTTCTACATCAACCGCAGCAGGAGCAGGTGGCATATCATACAATAGTCCGGATTTTACAATAGAAAATTGTTATAATCAGGGATACATTTCTGCAAAGTCCACACAAGGTTCAGCCTATGCAGGTGGAATAGTTTGTAACCTGGCCTCATCTGCTGTAATAGAAAATTGTTACAATTACTCAGGCTTGCTTGCATCAGGAACAACAGCAAGAGCTGCGGGACATATAGCAGGATATGGTAGCTCAGGAACGGTAATCAACTGCTACTCTCGTGAGGGAAGTACAGTATCCGGTGTGAACGGTACCCCTATAGAGGTAGAAGCTTTTTCAAATGGTGAAGTTACCTATCTTTTAAACGAATCTGTTTCAGGGGGTACTACATGGTATCAGAATATTGACCTGGGTGAGGCGGATGCACTTCCTACTCTGGATAATAGTCATTATAGAGTATATTATGATGCATCTACGGATACCTATTCAAATTCAACAGATGTAATGTCCGGTATATGCGGCGGCGGCAGGTATGGTGTAAATATTTTGTACCTGCTTAATACCGCTACCCAGACACTGGAGATAACAGGTTCAGGTGAAATGGCTGATTATACAGAGGATACAGCTGCTCCATGGGCTGAATACAGTACATATATCAAATATATTGTAGTTTCAGAGTCAGCTCAGCTTGATGATCATGCTTTTGACGGCTGCAATGGCATAGAAGTTGTCTATTGCTATGAAAGCTCCCCTGCTGATGAATATTTTTCTGGTGACAGCTCAATTACAAGGAAATATGTAGTTGATGAAAACACCCTTAAGATTGCCGACCTTGACACAGAGGCAAGGACCTTTACTGTAACCGTAAACACCGAGGAATTTGGCGGTACAGGAGCAAAGTATCTTGATGAGGTCAAGGTAATCGTCAACAACAATGATGAGGGTATGGGAGTTACAAACTACAGTGATGATGAAACAGACAGCAAATATATTAATTTTGACGTAAGCTGTACAGAGGGAACAGAAGATATCGTTGAGATCAGAGGGGAAGTTATAGCTAAAAATTCCCCTGAGGATGAAGGACTTTTATACTATGTTACCGACATATATGATCTTTCAACAGGAGCGTGATTAAAATGAAACAGTACAGTAAGCCTCAGATTGATATTGTAAGCTTTAATAGTGAAAACATTATGGTTGTAAATCCAAGCAATATAAATACTAATAAAATTATAAAAAGCGGCGAGATCAATGTATTGAATTTACCTTGACAAAAGTCGGGTAATTGAACTTACATATTTATAACTACAAAAACTAAAGGAGGTAATATTATGGCTTATAATTCCGACTGGAAATGCTGCGGTACCTGTGCATACTGGACAGGTCAGCGTACCTTTGCTGCCTTTGATACGGTGGAGTTTGATCACTATGCACCTGGGGACTGTGCAAGACCGGGAGCAGCAAGGGTCACAGGTGGTTACCGCTCAAACTGTGGTTCCTGCCAATTCTGGCGCTTTGTTTTAGGTGGCAAGTAAATATTCTTTGTTAAAGATGATAAGCGGTGCGGATAAATCATTTCGCACCGCTTTTATTTTATTTATATGCACACAGTTATCCCCTTGGTCATTTACGGTTTTGTCTGATTAGTACAAAAGGCTGTGTTCATCAAGATGTATGAATAATCCTTTTGCCAAATTAACTATTTTTGGAAATAATCCCTTGACAAACAGATAAAAGAGTAGTAAAGTATAGACAGTGATTAGTTATAGCTAACCAAAGTTAGGAAAAACTAATGGCGGTTAGTGTCAGCTAATGTTTTTGGAGGTGATTATTATGCCCCTTACTATGGCGGATATAGGTCTTGACTATATTATAAAGGCGGTCACAGGAAATGACAGTATCAGGCATCACCTGCAAAGTCTTGGCTTTACAGAGGGAGCAAGGATAACTATTGTTTCCCGTATAAATGGCAACTTTATCGTTAACGTGCGTGAAACACGCATTGCTATAAGCCGACAAATGGCAAACAAGATATTATTGGCATAAGGAGGAAGAATATGAGGACTTTAAAGGATGTAAAACCGGGGGAAAGCGTAACCGTAGTCAAGCTTAACGGCGAGGGTGCGGTAAAGCGCAGGATCATGGATATGGGTCTTACCAAAAACACCTCTGTCTATGTACGCAAGGTAGCCCCTTTAGGTGACCCTATCGAGCTTACCGTCAGGGGTTATGAGCTCAGCATAAGGAAGGCTGACGCACAGATGGTGGATGTTCAGTAAAGGAATACGATGTTTATAATTGCGGACACAAAAGTGATCTGTCCGCAGCTTCGGCGTGTAAGAACGCAGTGCAGTTAGCAAAAGCTAATTTTTATATATCAGAAAGGAGATTATTATGGCAGATCGGAAG
>CALWRD010000002.1 GCA_944383875.1 uncultured Clostridia bacterium
ATGACGGTGTGGTTACCACCCAGTTTACCATGACCACCATTGAGGAATTGGGACTGCTTAAGATGGATTTCCTTGGCTTAAGAACCCTTACCGTTATTCAAAATGCCTTTCAGGAAGTTGAACGCAGGCACGGTATTAAATACACATCGGATACCATTGATTATGAGGATAAGCGTGTTTATGAGCTTATTTCAAAGGGTAATACCATGGGCGTTTTCCAGCTTGAAAGTGCAGGTATGACATCTTTCATGAAGGAACTCCGACCCCACAATATAGAGGACATTATAGCGGGTATTTCACTATATCGTCCCGGTCCAATGGACTTTATACCAAAGTATATTCAGGGTAAACGAAATAAGGGTAAAATAGAGTATACCCACCCCAAGCTTGAGCCTATACTTAAGCCAACCTACGGCTGTATAGTCTATCAGGAACAGGTTATGCAGATCGTCCGAGAACTGGCAGGCTATTCCCTTGGCAGGAGCGATATGGTGCGCCGTGCCATGAGTAAGAAAAAGACCGATGTTATGGCACGTGAAAGGGAAAAGTTTATTAACGGTGATGAGGAAGAAGGGGTACCGGGCTGTGTAAAAAACGGCATTCCTGCTGATGTGGCAAGTAAGATATTCGATGAAATGACGGACTTTGCCAAGTATGCCTTCAACAAATCCCACGCTGCCGCCTATGCGGTGGTGGCATATCAGACAGCTTGGCTTAAGACATACTATCCTACGGAGTTTATGGCTGCCCTTCTGACAAGCGTTGCGGATAATACCGATAAGGTAAGGGAATATATTGCCGAATGCAGGCGTATGGGCATCAAGCTTATGCCGCCGGATATTAACGAGGGATATGCTCGCTTTACCGTTTCAGGTGATAACAACATACGATTTGGGCTTGCGGCGATAAAAAGCGTGGGACGTGCTGCTGTTGAAGCTATGGTGGAAGACAGGGAAAAGAAGGGTCCATATATAAGCCTGACGCAGTTTCTGGAACGTGTCAGCAGCGTTATGAATGTAAAATGCGTTGAAAACCTTATCCGCAGCGGAGCCTTTGACTCTCTTGGGGGCAAAAGAGCACAGTATCTTTCTGTTTACAAGCAGATACATAACGGTCTGGGACAGAGCAGGCGAAACAATGCGGAAGGTCAGATGGATTTATTTTCCATGACTGCAAAGGATTCCGAGGAACTTTACAGGGATACTCTGCCGGATGTGGAGGAATTTCCCCAAAAGGATATACTTGCCATGGAAAAGGAACTGCTTGGCATATATGTAAGCGGAAATCCCCTTGAGCCATACGAGCCTGTGCTTAAGAGATTTGTATCCAACACTACCCTTGATTTTTCACAAAGCGGCAGTGATGAGGAAAAGCTTTCCGACGGCAGCAAAGTAATTATCGGAGGCATTATTGATACCCTTTCGGTTAAGTATACACGCAAAAATGATAAAATGGCATTTGTCACTTTGGAGGATATTAACGGCAGTGTCGAGGTGGTTATTTTCCCCAAGGTGTATGCAAAGTATGGGGTCTTGCTGGAGGAAAACAAGGTTGTGCTTATAAACGGGCGAACACAGGTTTCCGCCGACGGTGACACGAAGATAATATGCGAGGATATACATACCTATGAAGAGCTGGAGGATGCAGGTAAGACCATATGGATCAGGCTTACCGCCGACAGGAATATTAATGCCGAAAGCCTTATGCCCCTGCTTATGCGAAGCAGGGGAGCCAGCAAGGTTATTATTTATGATGAAAAAACCAAGCGTAAAATGCCTGTCAGACCACAATATTACGTAAAACCCGGTGAGGAGCTTATTTCCGCCCTTACGGAGCTTTGCGGCAGCGGAAATGTGGTGGTGAAGTAATTCTAAGTATACGGAAGGTTTACTCTGCCGGCGGAGCATTGGCTTATTTTCAGAGGACAATACTATTACCAAAGATAATTCTCTTTTGGTTTGGAAATGAGGATATATTGTGAGAGGAAGGACTTTTAAATACGCCCTTAAGGTATGTACTCCCGTTATTTTGGGTTATCTGCCGGCAGGTTTTGCCTTTGGGCTTATGATCACGGCTGTGGGATGCAGCCTTCTTACCGCACTTGTTATGAGTCTCAGCATTTATACCGGTGCGGGGCAGTATCTGGCTGTTGACTTTATTAAAAATAATTCGCCCCTTATTACGGTGGCGGTATCGACTTTTTTGATTAACTGCAAGCATCTTTTTTACGGGCTTTCGCTCCTTGAAAAGTATAAGGGTACAGGGCTTAAAAAGCTGTATCTTATCTTTGGGCTGACGGATGAAACCTATGCCCTTATGACAAGTGTGCACTGTCCCGACACCATCGATGAAAAGCATCTTGCATTGACGGTTACAATTATCAATCAATGTGCATGGGTCTTTGCCACCTTTTTGTTTGCGTTTTTGGGCACGGTGGTCAAGTTTGATACCACAGGGCTTGATTTTGCTATGACGGCTTTGTTTTTGGTTATTATAACGGACCAGTTCAAAACATATAAAACAAAGCTGCCCTTTGTAATAGGCGCCGGTTCCGCCCTTGTTGCCTGGGTGGTGCTTGGCAAGGGTAATTTGCTCCTTGGCGGTGCGGTGCTTTCCGTAGCGCTGCTTATTTTGTTCAGAAAACATATTGAGGCATCGGAGGAAAAGGAGGCGGAGCGGAAATGAGTGATTTAAAGATTGTTGCCTGTATAGCATTGATTGCGGTCATTACCTTCGGTACAAGAGCTTTGCCTTTTATACTTTTCGGCAGGGGCGATAGCCCTGCACCTATAGTTCTGTTTGTAGGAAAGTATTTGCCACCTGCCTTAATTAGTGCTATAATTATATATTGTTACAAGGATGTTGATTTTCTTACAGGTACACATGGTCTGCCGGAGCTTGCTGCGGCATTTTGCGTTGTGCTTTTGCACCTTCGGTTTAAAAATACTATGCTCAGTATTTTTGCGGGCACTGTTTTTTATATGGTTGTGTTAAGACTGTGTTAAGTCTGGGTAAACTGCAAATGTAGAAAATTGACGGCAAAACGGTTTTGTTTTTGTATATATTTGATATGGATTGAAAGGAGGATAAAGCTATGTCAGAAGAAATGGCTAAAATTGACGCCGAATTTCCGTATATTTGTGTAAAATCTCTCGAAAAAGGCGTTAATGTAATCGGTCTTACAAGGGGAGAGGATACCAAGTTTCATCACACTGAAAAACTTGACGAGGGAGAAGTTTTAATTGTACAATTTACAGAGAATACGTCGGCAATGAAAGTCAGGGGCAAAGCCGATATTTATACAGCTTACGGCTTGATAAAAGCAGGAGAAGGCAGAGATGAATAACCATCTCTTTTAAGGGAAAAACTAAGAACTAATACTATGTACAAAAGGAGACTAAACAGTATGCGTAAAACTAAAATTGTTGCAACATTGGGACCTGCTACAAATGAGGTTGACATTATAAAAAAGTTGATTGAGGCAGGTCTTAATGCCGCAAGGTTTAATTTTTCTCACGGCAGCTACGAGGAACATGGTCAGAGAATGGATAACTTCATTCAGGCAAGGGAAGAAATGCATGCCTATGTGCCTATGATGCTTGATACCAAGGGTCCCGAAATTCGCACGGGTGACTTTGCAGAGGGCGCCGTAAACGTAACGGCAGGTCAGAAGTTTACCATTACAACCGATGATGTTATCGGTGATGAAACAAAGGTTTCGGTTACCTATAAGGGTATTACAAATGATGTCAATATCGGTTCCACCATTCTTATTGACGATGGTCTTATTGAGCTTAAGGTTGAGGAAATTAACGGCAGCAATATTATCTGTACTGTTATGAACGGCGGCGAGATTGGCTCCAAGAAGGGTGTTAATGTGCCTGATGTACACATTAACCTTCCTGCCCTTACACAGAAGGATATTGATGATATTAAGTTCGGTATTAAAAAGGGCGTTGACTACATTGCAGCTTCATTTATCCGTTCTGCCTCCGATGTACTTGAAATAAGAAAGGTGCTTGAGGAAAACGGCGGCGCCGACATTAAAATCATCTCTAAGATAGAAAGCCGTGACGGCGTTGAAAATATTGATGAGATCCTTGAGGTGAGCGATGGTGTAATGGTTGCAAGAGGCGATCTTGGCGTTGAGATTCCTTTTGAGGAAGTGCCTATTATCCAGAAGATGCTTATCAAAAAGTGCCGTGAAAAGTCCAAGACTGTTATCACAGCTACTCAGATGCTCGATTCCATGACCAAAAATCCACGTCCTACCCGTGCGGAGGTAAGCGACGTTGCAAATGCTATCTATGACAGGACAGACGCTGTTATGCTTTCGGGTGAAAGTGCTAAGGGTAAGTATCCTGTTGAGGCTATTATGGCTATGGATAAGATTGCCAGAGAGGTTGAAAGCAGCTTTGACTATATCAAAAAGTTTGATGAGACAGGCACCGTTCGCCTTACAAATATAGCAAATGCTGTAAGCCACAGTGCATGTACCACTGCACATGATCTTGGGGCAAAGCTTATTGCCGTAGTAAGTATGTCCGGTCGTGCGGCAAGGATGGTTGCAAAGTACAGACCTGCATGTCCTATCCTTGCTTGTACCCCAAATGAGCGTACTCTTCGTCAGATGAGCCTTATCTGGGGAGCTATTCCTATGCCTGTATCTTATCGTACAGATAATTTCCATCAGCTCTTTGAAGATGTATGCGAGGCTTCCTACGAGGCAGGACTTACACAAATCGGCGATATAGTTGTATTTACAGGCGGTACTCCTCTCGGAACCAAGGGTGCAACAAATACCCTTAAGGTTGGTGTCGTGGGAAGTAAACTTCTTGAAGCATACTCAAGAAATACCGATGCGAATGATGTAACAGCACGTACACTTATTGTAAATACTTCGGATAACCTTGACCTTAAGTTTAGAAAGGATATGGTTATGGTTACCGCAGATACAAGCACCGAGCTTGTACCTTATGTTAAAAAGTCTGCTGCTCTTATTGTGGGCAATTCAAAAAATGATGACTTCGGTAATCTTATTAAGGCTGCCAAGGAGGCAAATATACCTGTTATCGCAAGTGATAAAAATGTTGAGGAGACAATTCCCGACAATATCCTTGTGAAGGTAGACAGCAGTAAGGGTATTGTCTATAATTGCAATAACTGATAGATCTATTTAAGTATAATAATGTTTTTTAGGTGCGGATTTTTGCCGCACCTATTTTATATAATTGGGCTTGCTTTATAAAATGTTTTTTGTTATAATATAATTAAGCTATAGATTGTTACTAAATAATGCTTTTTAATCATTATTATTTTTATACGAAAAATAAAAAAAATTGCACAAATTTAAAAAAATCTATTGCTTTGTCAGAATAAATGTGGTATCATAAATAATAATATTAATAAAAATATATACGAGGTGATTAAACGTGAACGAATTCAGATTAAGCAAGAACGAAATGGAAATTATGTCATTGTTTTGGCAGGAAGGCAGACCTCTTTCAAAGTCAGAGATAATTGAACTTTCATCTGACAGAAGCTGGAAGGCAAGCTCCGTTTATGTACTGCTTAACTCCTTACTTAAGAAAGGTGCTATCAGAGAAGCCGGCTTTGTAAAGAGCCAGACTAATATCGGTCGTACATTTGAGGCTATGCTTGATGAAAACGAGTATGTTATTATGCAAATTAACAGCGATATTAAGGAGAGAAACCTTTCTATTGTTGATCTTATGGCAGGTCTTATTAATCAGGAAACAGATAAGACTGTTGTTGAAAAATTAGAAAAAGTAATTCAGGAAAAGTTAAAATCCGCTAAATAATTCAATTAATTAAGCCCAATCTCGGTCACTGAGGTTGGGCTTTTTGCTGATTAAAAAACTCTCTGTAATTCCTATGCAGAGAGTAAGTGTCATTATGCAAGCCGGTCTGTAAGCCGTGTTCTGTTTAGACAGCCATCTATCTGGTATTATCGTCACCGATAATCTCTAGCGGCGCTTTGAGGCGGGGCGAGCAGCCCCATATTGCCTACCCGCCTTGCTCCGAATGGGGTTTACAGAGCGTCCCTTGTTACCAAGGGACCGGTAGTCTCTTACACTGCCTTCCCACCCTTACCTGCCCGAGACAGGCGGTTTATTTCTGTTGCTCTTTCCTTAGAGTCGCCTCCACCGGACGTTATCCGGCATTCTGCTCTGTGGAGCACGGACTTTCCTCACACCCGAAGGTGCGCGACTGTCCAACCGACTTGCAATATAAAATTATACCACAAATACCCACACTGTTCAAGCCCTAAAACATAACTATCAAAATCTGATTTTGAAAAATAATTGTAATAATATATGACATTTGATGATATTACAGGAATTTTTTTAATTCAGATAGATGTGGACAGCTAATTACAACCTGTCACTAAGGTTAAATTCAAAAAGAATCAGTTCCGAGGGAATAAGACCGTTCAGCATAACATGGGTGACCCCCACGGGTCTGAAACCCATCTTGGTATAAAGGGAGGAAGCAGGCTTATTGCCTACCCATGTATCAAGGCGAACCGCTTTCATTCTCATTTTTTTGGCAAAGTCAAGGGTATACTTCACCATTTGACTGCCGTATCCCTTGCCTGCGGCAGAAGGAGGAATACAAAGGGTATGCAGTACAAGCACTTCCTCAGGCTCTGCCTTATACATCCAGTCCATACCTGTATATTCTTCGGGCTGGTTTTGGTTTAATATCATACTTGCACATACCTTGCCATTCTCTTCCAGAACATAGAGAGTATCTTCATCAAATGCCTTTTCCGCAACATTCCTTGTGGGATACACACCAAGTATCCAGTTTGAATTTGTTCCATGTTTCTGCTCATATGTAAGGAGCTCGGTATAACTGTTTTCGATTTGGTCAATATCTTCAATTATAGCTTTTCTGATCATAACATACCTCAAAAAAATCATCTCTTACAGCTGCCATCTGTATTGGGGCAATTGTTGAAAGGGCTCAAACCCCTCCGGTCTGAGCCTTTTGCCGTAATTATTTATTAATACAGTTTGTAAAGTAATACTTCATTATATCCCTTGCGGATGCAATAGCCTTATCCCCGTGCCCTGCATTTTCCAGAATAACGGATACCGCTATACGTGGATTGTCGGCAGGTGCAAAGGCAACAAACCATGCATGGTCATCTCCCGAGGCATTTTCCGCCGTACCGGTTTTGCCTGCCACCTGTACATTGCCTGTAATAACACCTACGGAGGATGAGGAGGTTGAGCTGTCGGAAGTAACCACGTCACCGGGGTCGATATATATGGCGGCGTCCGTTGCGGTACCGCTGTTTACGACTTCCTTCATAAGCTCCGTTATCTCTGCCGCAATATCCGGCGACATTATTGATCTAAGCTTTTCAGGGATAGTACGATTTTTAACATTGCCGCTTTGTGACTGGGAATGATCCACGATATAAGGCTTCATCATAATGCCGTTGTTTGCAACCGCCGAAGTAATCATAGCCATATGCAGAGGAGTCACAAGGGTCTTGCCCTGACCTATGGAGGTTTCCACCACTGCGGAAAGGTTTGAATCCAGGGGCAGTGAAAAGGAGCTTTGGGAATACTCCAAATCAAAGCCGAGGCTTTGGTTAAACATAAAATCATATGCCTCGCTGTTAAGTTTGTCTATGCCAAGCATAGTACCTATAGTGGAAAAATAGGTGTTGCAGGATTTTGCAAATGCCTTTGTCATATCTTCGTTTCCGTGTACGGTGGAATTAAAACAGCGTATACGGGTGGCGCTGTCAAAGCGTTTTACGCCTTCGCATACCATGCTGTAATTAAGATAATCCGGATCTTCTCCCAAAGCTGCCGCCGCAGTCAGTATCTTAAAGGTTGAACCCGGGGGATACAGTCCCTGAGCTGCACGGTTCAACAGTGGCGAGTCAGATTCCTCGCTGTTTAGGGTTTCCCAATCCTCATTTACGGTATTGGCATTATAATTAGGATAGGTCACCATTGAAAGGATTTTACCCGAAGATGGCTCCATGGCAACTATCGCACCCTTTGAAGTGCCAAGTTTCTCGGCAGCATAACGCTGCAAATCCGCATCAACGGTAAGCACAACGTCATCGCCGCTTACTTCGGTACCTGCAAAAGCATCCTTAATGCGCTGTATAAGCTCGGAACTGACGGTTTCCAGCATAAAGTTGTACTTTGCCTCAACTCCCGTCTTTCCCTTAGAGGTATAGCCCGTTATATTTGAAAAAATATTGGAGTCATTATATATCCTGTGATATACCCCTTCCTCATCCTTTTCGGAATAAGCCAGAACCTGACCGTTAATGTCAAGAATAGAGCCTCTTTTTATATAGTCGGAGACACGGTTAAGTCTCGGATTGTATGAATTGGTAATAAACTCGTTGCTGTCTGCAAGGGAAACCTTGCACAGATAGCCTATAAGTACCACAAACAAAAGGGTGTAAATCCAGAATACCTTTTTAATAGTATTTTTCATTCCATAGACCTCCTTCTCCTGCGGCGGTGCGGAATTTGTTCATCAACGGGATGAGGAGTATATTCCTCCGGAGTTTTATCCTGCTTATACATATCGTTACGCATATATACCCATTGGATAATGGCTATAATGACAAAGCTCATGGTTATTGAAGTACCGCCGTAGCTTACAAAGGGCAGAGTAACTCCCGTAAGGGGTACAAACTTAATATCTCCTCCTATAATAAGGAAGGTCTGGAAGGTAAGCAGAGCGGTAAGCCCCGCACTTAAAAGGGTAAGATAACGGCTTCTGCTGTAGAGCGCCGCACGTACACCTTCCAGAAATATCATTACAAATACCAGTATAATTCCTATGCCAAAGAGCACCCCAAATTCCTCACAGACGGCGGAAAAGATAAAGTCCCTTTCAACTACGGGGATATAGTCCGCATAGCCTCGTGTAAAGCCGCTGCCGAAAAGACCGTATGAGCCTACGGCAAAAAGAGACTGGGCTATCTGATAGCCGCTGTTTTCAATATCCGACCATGGATCCAGCCATACATTGACCCTTGTACGTACGTGGGGAAAAAGGAAATAAGCCAACACAGAGGCAAGGGCGCCGCAGCCAAAGCCTCCCAGCAGATAGAATACATTTGAAGTGGCAATATAAATTACCACAAGGAAGGTCATGGAGAAAATAAGGGCGGAACCCAGATCCTTCTGCGCCACAAGGCAGAGGATAATAACAGCGCTGACCGCCGTAGGCACAATAAGCTGCCTTAACTCCGGCTTTTGTGAAAGCGCCGAAGCAAGGAAAAATACAAACAAAAGCTTAACCACCTCGGAGGGTTGAAAAGCTACGGGACCTATGGAAATCCAGTTGGTTGAACCGTAGAAGTTTGAACCGAAAATCAGCGTACACATAAGCAATACAATGGCAAGGGCTGCATACAAAACCCTAAACCTGTCAAGCCTTGGCAATATGTTAAGTATCGGAGGCAGCACAATCAGCACAGCCAGACCAAGAAGGCACCATATAAACTGCCTTGAAGCAAGGCTGTCATCAAGCCTTGTAAGCATTACAAGCCCTATATCCGTCAGGAAAAATATTCCGTTGTACATAATAGGACTGCTCTTTTTATATATTTTTTCCAATAGGATACAGCCCAGCATAATGTAAAGCAGACTTATAAGTCCGAAAATCAATGTAACTGTGGGCTGTTCCTTGTCATTAATAACAAGTATAATAAACGCCGTTATATGAAAAAGCATTATCATAATGCGCTGTACAGCTGCAAGCAGATTTTCGCTTACATCAACGACCCCCTCCTTGGAAAGGTTTATGCAAAAGCCGCACAGCAGAAACACGCACATATATATAATGAATAGATACTTCGCAAGTAAAATAAAAATTTCAAACATAAATAATCACCTATACAACTCCCCTGTAAAAATGACCTGCGGTGGTATTTTTACGTTTCAGTTTTTCATCGCCGCCGGCAATGAGATCCTTATACATTTCGATTATCTCAAGCATTTCATCCCTGTCTTCGGTGGTAAAAATCAGCCTTGCATACTCACTTGCGGGTATATCCTTCCATCTGTCACCCACATATATGGGAGCACTGTTAAGGATAAGTGCCGCACAGCTTTCACACATAGTGAATACAGGAAATTCTGCCCCTTTTCTGTCCTTCAGCACGCAGGAGGGATGCTTTTCCCTTAAACTGCAATATTTTTTGTTCCCCTTATCTGCCATATGCACTCCCACAGGGCATTGCTGGGTAGTCATAAGGGGCAGTCTGCCGTATACCACTATCTCCGCATCCTTACCGCAAAGGGGGCGCAGCTCCTTGATATTAAGCTCCGGAGAAAGGGTAACACGTTCACATTTTTTCCCCATAAGCTCTCGGGAGGCTGAATTGAACACATTAATTGTGTAGTCGGATATAACAGGCTTAGCGGTATCTATGCGCTCAATATTACGTGCAAGATAACCGTCAAGACCGGTATTTTCAAGCAGTTTAATGCGCTTTTTTACAATCTCATTCAAGTCGTTGCGCTCAATAACGGGCAGTGCATAATACAGCCTTGAACCGGAAGAATGTGCCCTGTTAATAAGCCTCTCGGCATTTTCCATGGCATAGTGGGTCATTTCACAATATATGTCAATATCCTTGACATTAACAGCTGTTTCAAGCAGGTCTTTTCCATACACCTGCACACAGAGCCTTGTGCCCTCGGCATTGTAATTTTTAAAGGGTATATATTTCGTTTGAGGCAAATCCCGCCTGTAATGTTTATCCAGCGCCTTCTCAAGCATTGCACAGGCGTTTCGCTTAAGCTCCTTAAGGGAGGAAAGGGGCACATACAGCTCACCGCATTCACCTTTTTCAAAGTTTAAAATAAAGGGGGTATTTCCCGTCTTTGAAAGGTGTGTTGTAAGGTCATCAAAGGTCATTGAATTTTTCAAAGGCTTTTCGGGCACAGCTCCGAGACACTCTATACTCACATCATCCGCCGTTAGCTTAAGGTGCAGGGGCTTGCCGATTTCTGCCTTAAGCTCCGCCTTTACATTCCTGCGCCTTGTGTAATCGGAGTATGTGTTTTTCAGACTGTCAATCAAGCCCTTGTCATAGGATTTGAACACCTTGTCCCCCTTTGAGGCGGGGGTACCAAGGTTAAGGGTTATGGTTTCTCCGCTTTTAGCCGCCTTTGAAATATTGGTGCCCGTATGTTCTCCCTTTGTCCATACTTCCACCCCGTCGCCGCAGTTAAGATCCTCACACAGGCGGACAGTACAGCTCCTGCCTCTTGCGGAAACCACGCTGCCCACATATACGCCTGTACTTTTGGGAGAGGCGCTTAACATATCTTTGCCCGAATGTTTAAAATAATATCCGCTGCCCAGTTCGCCACCACGGTTAAATATCTGGGTGAGCTTTTTCATATCCTCCGAAGTGGGCTTTTTCAGGCTGTCCGCATACTTGCGGTACATGGAAGTAACAAGGGCAACATATTCAGGGGATTTCATTCTGCCTTCAATCTTCCATGAGGTAACCCCGCTGTAGGTTAATTCCGGTATAAAAGTAAGGGCACAGGTATCCTTAGGTGACAGGAGATAGCCAAAGGCATATTGCTTGCCCCCGCTTAAAAGACGGTACTCCATTCGGCAGGTCTGGGCACAGCTGCCACGGTTTCCGCTCCTGCCTCCAAGCATACTGCTCATCAGGCACCGCCCCGAATAGGACACGCAAAGTGCGCCGTGTACAAAGACTTCCGTTTCCACAGGGGAATTATTTGCTGTTTCCTTAATTTCCTCAAGGGACAGTTCACGGCTTAATACAACACGGTCAAAGCCTAGCTCCTTAAGGGTTTCAGCCTGTACTCTGCTGTGGGCAGTCATCTGGGTACTGGCATGCAAGGCTATATCCGGAAAATATTTTTTTGCAAGGGAAAAAAAGCCTAAATCCTGAATAATAAAGGCATCCGCTCCGTATGAGTACATCTTTGCGGCAAAGGCAAGCACATCCTTAAGCTCACTGTCTTTATAGAGAATATTAAGGGTAATGTGTACTTTGACGCCCCGCAAATGACACTGTCTTATTATTTCCTCAATGGCGGCATCGTCGGGGGAGTCAGCATAACGTCGTGCGTTAAACTCACCGCCTCCCATATATATGGCGTCACAGCCGTTGTTTACGGCAGCCACCGCACTTTGCGCCGAACCTGCTGGGGATAAAATTTCGGGTTTAAGCATCTGATCACCTCAAAAGAAAGCATAGGTTTTGATAAAACCTATGGGTAAAAATCTTTTTGTTGTTTTTCGCAACATAGATTTGCGATTTTTCTTTTCCCTTAATCCCACAATGGGATTCCTACTTTTCTACGAGAAAAGTAGGCAAAAGCGCCGCTAGTTTCGAAGCGGAGTGCGATTTTTTCTGAAAGAAAAAGATCGCTTCCCTACGGGATTTGAATTTATTTCATAAATTCAAACTTGCACGACTTAGGGGCGGGAACGCCGCCCCTAAGAACCCTCATTTCATCGGTAGGGCATTTGCACCAATTTTCTTAACGCCGCCTGTCTTATAGGCGGCTAAAAATTCGCACAAATGCTATTGTTAGGACTTCAGATAGTTGTTTTTGTTATGTTGTTTTCGTTCGCCCAAGGTGTAGACAAAAATCGTTAGGCAAATGGTTTTGGTCAAATTTTTCAAGAACAATGTATACTTATTTCAGGCTGTCTATAAAGCTCTTAAGCTCACTTTTAGCCTGAGAAAGCTCCTGCATAAGCTGTTCATTATCATGGGACAGCTTACGGTTTTCAGCCTTAACGGCATTAAGTGCGTTTTGCAGATCCACGGCACTGCCCTCAGGTATGCTCTGCTTGAGAGCCTCATAGTCACCGCCGGCTTTTTCAAGCTTAGCCATAGCGTCTGCATTTTCCTTAATCAGCCTGTTGTTTTCGGCACGCAGGGAAGCTATTGTGCTGTCCGTTTCGGCGTTGCCTGCACTTTCCGCCGCCTCAATCTGTTTATTAAGGGTAGCTATGGAGGCATTTGCTGCCTTAAGCTTAACCGCAAGCTCGTCCCTTTCCTTATTTACGCTGTTAAGGCGCTGATTACGTTCAGCCGACTTTTTGTTAAGCTCATTTAAAGCATTATTCTTTTCCGAAAGTTTAACGGAAAGGTTGTTAAGCTCCTTATTTTTCGCATTTATCTTTTGGTTAAGCTCCCCTACCTCTATCTTGCCGTCGGAAATCTTTTTGCTGAGCTCGTCGTTTTTGGTGGTAAGGGCGGTAATGTCACTGTTTGCGGCAGCAAGCTTATTGCGTAGTTTTGAAATATCCTCATCCTTTTCCGCAATGGTCTTTTTGAAGTTTTCAAACTGTATGCTGCCCTTTTGCATTGCGGCGTTAAACTTGGTCAATTTGGCTTCCTTTTCATCAAGTTCCTTTTTAAGCGCCTCAATCTCCCTTGTCTTTTCCACAAGCTCATTGCTGAGATCGGACAGTTCGGAAAGGGCTTCCGAATGATAATCTGTCTTTTCGTCCTTGCCTTTCTCCCTTTCCTTAAACAAATCATCCGCAATATTAAGCGCAAGAATAATGGGGTAGTTTTCGGTAAATTCAACTCCCGCTGTGGTATGTTTGCTTATCTCCACAAGCTTTTTGTTAAGATAGCGGGCAACGGACTGGATATATGCCTCGCTGTCACTGCCCGTAAGGCGATAAACCTTACCGCCTATAACTACCTCAACCGGTTTAGTAGGGTTCGGTGCCTGCATCACTCCGACCTCCTTATATGATATGTATTATACGTACCAAAAAAAATCAAATTTGGTTTTTCTTATACAGTATAACATAAATTTGTCCGCAAATACAGTTTTTTATAAAAAATGATTGAAAAATTACGCAAAAAAGCTTTTTTGCAAATTTTTTTATAAAAAATTTAAATTTTCTCTTTTAATTTTTGTGATTTTGTTATAAAATAAGACTAAGTAAGTTTGAAATTAAAAAGGAGTGAGCGGTTTATGATTTCCAACCAGATTTTGCAAAGCACTATAGACGGACTGAAAAATATCACCCGGAGGGAGTTGAGCGTTGCCGAAAGAGAGGGCAAGATAGTGGCTACCACCGAGGAAGGCATGGCAAATACCACCATTGAAAACATCAATATATTCGTATCAAGCCCTGCCGAAAATCAGCTTGTGCAAGGTTACCAATACTTTAAGGTGTTTGACAACAACAATACAGAGTATATAGTGCTTATCAAAGGTGAGGACGAGGAAACCTACCGTATAGGCAAAATCACCGCCTTCCAGATACAAAATCTGCTTGTGGCATATAAAGAACGCTATGACAGGGATAACTTTGTCAAAAACCTGCTCCTTGACAACCTCCTGCTGGTAGACATATATTCACGTGCAAAAAAGCTCCATATCGAAAACAATGTAAGGCGTATAGTATACCTTATTGAAACCGAGATTGACAAGGATCTTAACGTGGTGGAAATAGTAAGGAGCATCTTCCCTACAAAGCAGAAGGACTTTGTAACGGCGGTTGACGAAAAGAGCATTATCCTTGTAAAGGAGCTTAAGGAAAAAGACGGCAAAGAGGAGATCGAGGCAATAGCAAAGTCAATATATGACACTCTTACCGCCGAGGCAATGAGCAACGTATATATTGCCATAGGTACAGCCGTTATGGATCTTAAGAACGTTTCCGCATCATATAAGGAAGCAAAGATGGCGCTTGAAGTGGGCAAGATATTTGAAGAGAGCAAAAGCATAGTTAACTATGAGCAGCTTGGTATCGGCAGACTTATCTATCAGCTGCCCGCATCCCTTTGCAAGATGTTTATCAACGAGGTGCTGCACGGCGTGTCAATGGATCAGTTTGACGAGGAAACCCTTGTCACTGTCAACAAGTTTTTTGAAAACAACTTAAATGTTTCGGAGACTTCACGTCAGCTTTATATACATAGGAACACCCTTGTCTACAGGCTTGACAAACTGCAGAAGATGACGGGACTTGACCTTCGCAACTTTGACGATGCGATTATATTTAAGATTATGCTTATGGTAAGCAAGTATATGGCGTACAAAGAGAATTTTATGTATTAAACCGATAACGTAAAAATATAAACAAGGACAGTGCAAAAGAGAGCAAAATCCTCGTCACTGTCCTGTTTTTTTGTTAAAAATCTTTAAAATTTTGCCGCATTAAAGGATATATTTAGGATAAAACGCCATTAATAAAATCTTAAGTTGATTTTTAAAGGAATTTGATGTATCCTATAGCGTAGAACAGTGAGCTTTTACACTACGGAAGGATGTAATCTATTTTGATAAAGCTTGAAAATGTTACGAAAGTTTATGAGGATAACGGCGCTGTTGCCCTCAGAGATGTTTCGCTTAATATCGACAAGGGTGAATTTGTTTTTATAGTCGGCAGCTCAGGTTCGGGCAAATCAACCTTCATTAAAATGCTGCTTAAGGAGGTTGACCCTACCAGCGGCTCAATAATCATAGACGGAATGGATATAACTACCCTTAAGCGCAAGGAAATACCATATTTAAGGCGCAAGGTGGGTGTGGTATTTCAGGACTTCAGGCTGCTGTCTTCAAAGACCGTATACGAAAACGTTGCCTTTGCAATGCAGATAGTAGAGGCAAGTCCCAAAAACATAAGGCGTACAGTGCCTCAGGTGCTTGCTCTGGTGGGCTTAAGCAAAAAAGCAAAGGCATATCCTAATCAGCTGTCGGGCGGTGAGCAGCAGAGGGTTGCCCTCGCAAGGGCAATCATCAACAAGCCGCCTATTTTGCTTGCGGACGAGCCTACAGGTAACCTTGACCCGGAAACCGCATGGGAAATTATGGAACTTTTGCAGGACATAAATATGCGTGGCACATCGGTGGTTATGGCTACCCATGCAAAGGACATTGTGGATAGGATGCAGAAAAGAGTTGTTACAATGCAGAAGGGCGTTGTGGCAAGAGATGTAAGGGAAGGCGGTTACGACGATGAAGCTTAGGACGCTCAGATACCATATTAACGAGGGTATAAAGGGCATATTCAAAAACGGACTTATGAGCCTTGCCTCAATAGCAATAGTAAGCGCCTGCATATTTATAGTAATAATATCATTGTGTCTGGCTGTTAACATTGACTACATACTGGAACAGCTCGAGTCAAACGTAGGCATATCGGTTATGTTCGGCGAGACTCCCGACGAGGAGCAGATTGCCGAATTGGAGCAGGAAATAAAGCAGATACCCCATGTAACGGATGTTCAGTACAATTCCAAGGATGATGCCCTTGATGAGGCAAAGGCTATGTTTGAGTCGGACTCTCTTGAAAGCTTAAGGGATGACAATCCTCTCCCCCGTTCATTTGATATTAAGGTAGATGAAATAAAAAATCAGCCTGCCGTAATATCCGCCCTTGAGGATATTCAGGTGAGCTTTGAGGAGAGCCTGAACGAGGCTGTAACCGAAGAGGTAACCGAAGAAACCACAGCGGAGGAAAGTACCGAGCCTGTTACAAATGAGGCAGGTGCGGTAGTACCCGTAGTAATTGACGAGGGCATTACCGAAATAACCACCCAATCCCCGGATACACTAAGCATAGGGGATGAGGGCTATGTATTCAAAGGTATAGAAAAGGTTAAGCATGCGGCTGAAATCACCAATATGCTTACGTCAATCAATATCATTGTACGTGTATTCAGCCTGGTACTGATAGCTATACTTTGTGTAATTTCCATCGGTATTATTATGAATACCATTAAGCTTACGGTATTTATACGTAAAAACGAAATCAACATTATGAAGTACGTGGGTGCTACCGACTGGTTTATACGCTGGCCCTTTATTATAGAAGGTATAGTAATAGGTCTTGTGGGTGCGGTCATCCCCTGTATTATATGCTGGATAGGCTACAACGGAGTAGTTAATTTTGTTGAGGGATTTTCATTCATACAGTCCATTGCACAGCTTAAGTCTGCCTCGGACATATTCTTTACCATAGTGCCGATAGCCCTTGTAATAGGTATTCTGCTGGGTGCTATAGGCAGTATCAACTCACTTGAAAAACATCTTAATGTATAATTATTGGGAAGTGAATTATTTTGAAACTAAACAAATTTGCCGTCTCGGCAATGTCAACCCTGCTTGCCGTATCCGTATGCTTTACGGGTACCTATGCCGAAAACCTTACAAGCAAAAGGTCATCCATACAAAGTCAGCTTAATGATGCAAAGGAAAAGCTCGACCAAACCAAAAGTCAGCAGACTGACGCCCTTGCTGAGCTGCAGCAGCTTGACGCTCAGCTTAACACGGTACAGGCAGAGCTTGACAGCATAACAAGCGACCTTACGGAGACTACTGACAGGCTTAACACTAGTCAGGAGGAATTAAAGCAGGCAATAGTAGACAGGGATAATCAGTATGACAACCTTAAGGATCGTATCCGTGTAATGTATGAAAACGGCAACACAGGCTATCTTGAGGTGCTGTTTGAAGCCGATGGTTTCGGTGATTTCCTTAAAAGAGTAGAGTATGTGAACAAGCTGATGGAGTATGACAACGAACTGCTTGACAACTACGAAAAGAACGAAACCATAATAGCTACCAACGTTAAAACAATAACCGAGGACAAGCGCAGCCTTGAGGACCTTGAGGCACAGCAGCAGGCTAAAAAGGACGCCCTTGATGAAAGCATAGCAGAGAAAAACGAGCTTGTTAAACAGCTTAATTCCGATGTGGACACATATGAACAGCAGATAAAGGATCTTGAGGAACAGGACAGCGAGGTGCAGAAGCTTATCCAACAGGCTCAGAGCTCCGCATCATCAAGCTCTTCATCCTACTCCTCATCATCCGGTAAGGTATATTCCGCCCCAAGCGGACAGTTTATGTATCCCGTACCCGCATATTCCGGCTATAAGCCAAACTCGGGCTACGGCTACAGGTCCTCCCCTATCAGCGGCAGGAGCGAGTTCCACACCGGTCTTGACCTTAAGGCAACCCTTAATACCGACGTGGTTGCGGCAGCAAGCGGTACGGTCATCTATGCCGGCAACAGAGGCGGTTACGGCAAATGTGTAATTATTGACCACGGCAACGGTTACAGTACACTTTATGCCCATAACAATGCAATACTGGTAAGCGTAGGGGAGTCCGTGCAGAAGGGACAGGTTATATCAAAGGCGGGTACCACAGGCTATTCAACAGGTGTGCATCTGCACTTTGAGATACGTATCAACGGTCAGCATACCAATCCTTACCCATACATATATAACTAAGCTTCAGCCTTAGTCGATGAGGTGAAACAATGAAAAATAAGCTGATTATAAATATTGTGCTGGTTTACTTTGTACTGCTGGCGGTTGTGCTTATAGTTCAGATGAAGTTGAGCAGCAACAATGATATATCCACCGAACCTCTCAAGGATAACGTTACCTACAGCGATATTTTATCTGACGGCATTGTATTGTATGACAGAAGTCCCGTTATGCTTGTAAATCAAAAGCAGATGCTTGTAAATGACGACAATGCCGCAAGCGTACCCATAGTGGACGAAGATGAAGTTATGGTACCCCTTGACTTTTTTGAAAGTGCCTACGGAGCTGTGGTAAGTGCGGACGCAAACAGGCAGAGTGCCACTGTTAGGCTTGACAATATGGCTCTTGTGGTGGATGGACAAAAGCATGTCGTTACCCTTGTATCCGCCTCGGAGGAAAAGACTCTTGAATCGGAGGGCGAGGTTGAATTTAAAAACGGCAGTGTTTATCTGCCCCTTAACAGCTTTGCTGAAGGCTTCGACAAGGAACTTAACATATACGGCAGCCTTGCCCTTTTAAGCGACAGCGAGCCGGAACTCAGCGAGGCTGATGCGGTGGGTTTTGAGGAGGCAGTCAAATCACAGGTTAAAAATCTTCCTTCCGTAGACGAACAGGACAAGCTTGAGGAACTTTTGGGCAGCGGAGCAGTCAATATTTTTAATACAATCGGCGAAAGCATAGGTATAAATAAGACCGAAAACCCCGTAAGCACCCTTGGACTTGATGCTATGTGGGCTGACGGACCGGCTATGCTTAAAACAGACGGGGACTATCTTTACTTTATAAGAGATAACAGCCTTTGCATTGCAAGGGCAGGTGAACAGCCCGAAACCATAAGCATAACCAATACCGGACTTGATGAAGTATACGGTTTATATGTAAACGGTAAATATGTATCCGTAGTAGGCAGCAGGGAGATTACACCCCAAAGTGATGCCCCCGACACCTCATATGAAGGCTGTGTAATAGCTGTATACGATACGGAGGACAAAACCCTTCCCGTTCTTGTAAGACAGGTTGGAGCGGAAGGCAGTTACAGACAGGCACACCGCAGGGATAACACTTTATATCTTTTTGTATATAAGGAAGCGGAAAGCAGTGACAACTACTCTGTGCCTAAGTACTTCGACAGCGCAAATTCCACCGTTGCGGAATCAAAGGGACTTTCGGAGGTAAGGTATGTACCTGAAATGGCTGACAAAGCATATACCTCCATACTTTGCTTTAACATAAACGATATGGCAAGGGCATTGAATGTGCATACATTGCTGGGCTGCGGCGACAACATTTCCCTTACAGGCAGCGGTCTGTATATAGCGGCGCCTTCACAAAACGGTACATCCGTATACAGGCTTGCACTTGAGGATACCGACTTAAGCTATGCCTCCGCAGGCTATGTAAGCGGCAGTATCCCGGATAGGGGCTGTATAAACGAGCTTAACGGTGTGCTGCGTCTGGCAAGCGGCACGGAAGATATGGCGGATATAACCCTGTTTAACGATAAAATGGATGTAATAGACAGCTTGGAGGATGTTTCACCGGGCGGCGGCGTTGCAAGTGCACGTTTTATAGGCAGCAGAGCCTATCTGGTAACCGACAGTGCTGCCACACCCGTATTCGCTCTTGACCTTGAAGACGGAATTGAAGAGCTTGGGGCAATAGCTATCCCGGATAATACCGCAGCGGTGAGAAACTACGATGCGGAACATTTTGTCTGTATAAAAAATGACGGCAGCATTTCGATGCTGAATATATCGGATATAAATAATCCCTATGAGGCATTTACCATTCAGACGGGAGGAGAGTGCCTTGGCGATGATGTACTCCTTAATACGGAACAGGGTGTTCTGGCAGTACCTGTCAGGATTACGGAAGAGACATCATCAAAGGCGGCAGATGCCGACAGTGTTGCTGTTGCGGTAAGCGAAGTTACCACAGGGACGGAAGCAACCACGGAAACCACTGCTGCAGTAACCGAAACTTCATCAGATGAAAGTGTCAACCTTGCTCCGGGCACCTATGTACAGCTTTATTGTCCGGATATGCAGGCTTTGGCGTTTACCCTTATCGATACGGTAACTTTAGAGGACAGTCTGCCTACGGATATGCTTTGCTCCGGCAACAGACTTTATATAGTAACGGATAATGAAATTAAAAGTGCATACTTTAAATAAAAATTAAGGGGCTGTCGCCCTTGAAAGAAATGCAAGCATTTCTTTCAGCAGGGGTACTGACGTACCCACCAATGAAAGTAGCGACCCGTGCCTCAAGGGGCTTTGCCCCTTTCGACACTCTCGCTATACCCTCAAACGGGCAAAGCCCGTTCTGCGGATTAAAGTCTGCGACGCTTTTATATGCCAGTAATTTCAATATTTCACTAAAATAGTAAACTTTATTCATAATTTTGCAGTAAATTAGGGGGTGTTAGTGCAACACCCCCTTTTTTGTTTGCAAAATAACTGTCACCACAGTGTGGTCACTTCATCTTCACTTAAACCGTAGCGATTCAGGAAGGTCTTAAAATCCCTGTCGTTTCTGATAAGCATAACCTCTGTAAAGTGTTTTGTATTTATATCCTGAAAGCCTGCTGCCTTTTCCCCCGTGCATATGCTTGCACGTATAACAGGCACAAATTTCTCTCTGTCAAAGGTTTCCCTTTTTTTGTTTCTGCCAAACATCTCTCATCACCCTCTTTTTCAGTTATATTAATTATTTATATTTTAACACAGCAGTACCGGTCAATCAATAATTTGATATGCAAAAGCGGTTGATATACCCCCATAAAGGCTTAAATAAAACCAAAAAGCTGCAAATTTTGCAAATAACCGATTGAATATTATAGCCGATTATGATATTATATTTCCAAGGAAAACACAGCAAAACTTGATAAAAATGAATTTTCGGATATAAGATATATTGCTTTTTGAAAGCCTGAAGGAGGCAGTACATATGGAAATAAACAGAGTAATTAAAGCGGTATTTAGTCCTACGGGAGGCACCCAAAAGGCTGCCGATGTCATTGCATCGGTGTGGAACAAGGAAATTATCGACATTGATTTGACTGCCGCAGATACCGACTTTTCCCAATACAGCTTAGGCAGAGACGAACTGCTTATTGCCGCCGTACCATCCTTCGGAGGCAGAGTGCCGCCTACCGCCCTTGAAAGGATTATACGGATAAAAGGCTGCGGCACACCCACTGTATTGGTGGTTACATACGGCAACAGAGAATATGAAGACACGGTTATTGAGCTTGGGGATGCACTGGCGGCGGAGGGCTGCATAGCAATAGGGGCAGTAACTGCCGTTGCTGAGCACTCGATAGTAAGGAACATAGCCAAGGGACGCCCTGATGAGGAAGATACAGCGATCCTTAAGGAATTTGCGGAAAAAATAAAGGACAAGGTATTAAACACTGAGGAAATACGTATGATAAGTCTGCCGGGCAACAGACCTTATAAACCCCTGGGAAATATGAATGTAAAGCCCTATGCCGACAAGAAATGCGACAACTGCGGAGTATGTGCAAAGAAATGCCCTGTAGGTGCAATACCCACCGATGAGCCTTATAAAACGGACGATGACAAATGTATTTCCTGTATGCGCTGCGTCAAGGTATGCCATAACAACGCAAGGAAAATAAATCCCGTGGTGCTTGCGGTATTGAACGGCAAGCTTAAGAAGGTGTGCGGGGTAAGGAAAGACGCCGACCTGATGATATGATTCGGGTCAATCTGTTTTTAAAATACTCCCATAATGAGTATAAATATTATGTAATTATATGAATATCAGATTAGCATATGCAGTAGAGCGTTGTCCTTGCAAATAATATACTCTTATGCTATAATATGTAAGCCAAAGGGCAAAAATCAGTATATTGCCCTTTGATATGGGACAAAAAAATATTTTGTGATTTGCGGGACGTTGTAAAACGCCCCTATGTTTGTTGAAACAGTACAAAGCTGTTTGCAGGTAAGGAGGCTGTTTTTATGAAGATAATAGCGGGACTTGGAAACCCCGGCAGGGAATATGGCAATACAAGGCATAATGTGGGCTTTGAAGTAATAGCAAAGCTTGCCTATGACTATAATATTGATATGAACAGGAACCGTTTTAAGGCTGTTATGGGTGAAGGACGTATAGGCTTTGAAAAGGTGGTGCTTTTGCAGCCTCTTACTTATATGAACTTAAGCGGCGAGTGCCTCAGGGAGGCGGTGTCCTTCTATAAGTGCGACAAGAAGGATATAATAGTGGTATGCGATGATATTAATCTGCCCTTAAGCTATATCCGTATCCGTGCCAAGGGTACGGACGGGGGTCAGAAGGGACTTAGAAATATTATGTATCAGCTGGGATATGATGACTTTACCCGTGTAAGAGTGGGAGTAGGTGAAAAGCCCCCACAGTGGGACTTAAAGGACTATGTATTAAGCCACTTTACCGATGAGGAACGTCCCGACATCATCAAGGGTATTACCGATGCGGCGGACGCCGTTGCCCTGATAGTGAAAAACGACGGGGATGTCAAGGAGGCTATGAACCTCTATAACAGAAAGGTAAGCAAGGCTAAACCCGATACTTCGGAGGCATAAAATGGATGTATTTAAGAAAATTCTGGAAAACAACAGGGAGTACAAGCGGCTTTCAAAGGCTGTTGCCGAGGGCTGCGATACTGTCCTTGCAACAGGTACCGCCGACGGACAGAAGGCGCATCTCATATATGCTCTCTCTAAGGACGTGGAAGGCTCACAGCTTGTTATAACAGGCTCGGAGCTTAAGGCACAGGAGCTTGCCTCGGATCTTGGCTGTTTCCTTAAAAACAAGGTCTGTCTGTATCCCTCAAAGGATATTATTTTCTACAGCGCCGATGTTAAGAGTATTGACATTGTAAAGCGGCGCTTTGAGATAACCTCAAGGCTGCTGAATGGGGAAAAGCTTACGGTGGTGCTGAGTGTGGAGGCACTCTTTGACAGGCTTGTACCTCCCGAAATATTTAAAAACTATATTTTAAAGCTGAATGTGGGGGATACCATCTCCCTTGAGGAACTGGAGCGGAAGCTTGTATTTATGGGCTATGAACGCTGCGATATGGTGGAAGGACAGGGTCAGTTTGCCGTCAGGGGCGGTATTCTGGACCTGTTTTCAACCGTCAGCGACAATGCGGTGCGTATGGAATTCTGGGGTGATGAAATCGACTCAATACGTATTCTGGATGCGGTAAGTCAGCGTTCCGTGGAAAATACCGACAGTGTCAGGGTCTACCCTATGCGTGAGCTGGTCTACGGGGATGAGGATATAGAAAGGGCGATTTCAAACCTTAAATCGGAGCTTAAGTCCTGCAAAAATCCATCTGACAGGCTTAAGGAAGTTGTTTCCGAGGCAGTGGAAAAACTTGGGGAGCAGCGGAGTTTTTCTGGTGTGGACAAATATATTCAGTATTTTTATGATAACTGCGTTACCCTCCTTGACTATATGCCTTCGGACACGGTGGTGTATATTGACGAGCCTTCAAGGGTGCGGGAACACAGTGAGTTTGTATTAAATGAGTTTACTCAAAGTATTGAAAACAGGATAGATGCAGGATATATGCTGCCGGGTCAGCTTAAGATGGTATTTAACTACCATGATATACTTTCCGTCCTTGACAGGCACAGGAAGGTGCTTATGACTGCCCTTATCCAGACCATCAGGGACTTTAAGCCCAAGGAGCTTATTGACTTTAAGGTTAAAAGCTCACAGGTGTTTAAGAATAATATTGATGCACTTATTGAGGATCTTCGCTATATGTGCTCATCGGGCTACCGCATTTTATTCCTTGCGGGCGGACGTGCAAGGTGCGAAAGGCTTGAGGGTGAGCTGAGGCAGCGGGATATTCCCGCCGCATACAAGGACGATATGGATGATGTGGAGCTTAACAAGGGTGTTGTTTACCTCTTTAAGGGCAGCCTTCTCCACGGCTTTGAATACTACGAGGACAAGATAGCTGTCATTACCGACAATGAGCTTCAGGGTGAGGAAAAGAAGCAGCGCAAACGCAGGAAAAAGAACAATGCCACTGCCATCAACAGCTTTGCGGAGCTTAAGATAGGTGACTATGTGGTTCATGAAAACTACGGTATCTGCGTTTTTAAGGGCGTTGAGCAGATTATGACCGACGGTGTAAGCAAGGACTATATCAAGCTTGGCTTTACAGGGGATGATGTGCTCTACGTTGCAATCAATCAGCTTGATATTTTGCAAAAGTATATCGGCGGAGATTCCGCAAAGCCCAAGCTTTCCAAGCTGGGTGGCGTATCATGGAACCGTGCCAAGACCAAGGTAAAGCAGGCGGCAATGATACTTGCTCAGGATCTGGTTGACCTGTATGCACAGCGGCAGAATGCCCACGGACACGTATATTCTCACGACACAGTGTGGCAGACAGAGTTTGAGGAGGCGTTCCCTTATCAGGAAACGGAGGATCAGTTAAACGCCATCGCCGATGTCAAGGCGGATATGGAGCAGGGCAAGATAATGGATAGGCTTATCTGCGGTGATGTGGGCTTCGGCAAGACGGAGGTGGCTCTCCGTGCCGCCTTTAAGACGGTGCAGGATGGCTATCAGGTGGCGTACCTTGTGCCTACCACTATACTGGCAAGGCAGCATTACCAGACCTTTGCCTCACGTATGGAGGAATATCCCGTTAGGGTGGATATGCTCAGCCGTTTCAGAACAAGTGCACAGCAAAAGGCTACCATCAAGCAGCTTGAAAGCGGTATGGTGGATGTGGTTATCGGTACCCACAGGCTGTTGAGCAAGGATGTTAAGTTTAAAAATCTGGGACTGGTAATAGTGGATGAGGAGCAGCGTTTCGGCGTTGCCCATAAGGAAAAGCTCAAGGCGCTTAAAAAGGATGTGAACGTTCTTACCCTTACCGCAACACCTATTCCACGTACCCTTCATATGAGCCTTACGGGTATAAGGGATATGAGCGTGCTGGAGGAGCCACCAAGTGACAGGCTGCCTATACAGACCTATGTTATGGAGTACAATCCGGAGTTTGTAAAGGATGCCATTCATCGTGAGCTGGCAAGGGGCGGACAGGTTTATTACCTGTATAACAGGGTGGTAAACATTGCGGAAACCGCCGCAAAGCTGCAGGAGCTTGTGCCTGAGGCAACAGTTGCCTATGCCCACGGACAGATGACCGAAAAGGAACTGGAAAGTGTAATGATGGACTTTATGGACAAGGAGATAGATGTCCTTGTCTGCACCACTATTATTGAAACGGGACTTGACATACCTAATGTAAATACAATCATTATTTCCGATGCGGATAAGATGGGCTTAAGTCAGCTCTACCAGCTCAGGGGACGTGTGGGCAGGAGCACCCGCACGGGATTTGCCTATCTTATGTACCAACGTGACAAGGTGCTTTCCGAGGTGTCTCAGAAGAGGCTTAAGACCATTAAGGAGTTTACGGAGTTCGGTTCCGGCTTCCGTATCGCCATGCGTGACCTTGAAATAAGGGGTGCGGGCAGTTTGCTTGGAGCTGAGCAGCACGGACATATGGACAGCGTGGGCTATGAGCTGTACTGTAAGCTTCTTGACGAGGCGGTAAGGGAGCTTAGGGGCGAGGTAGTGGAGCCTGCCTTTGAAACTCTTATGGAAATCAATGTCAATGCCTTTATCCCTTCAGAGTATATTGAAATCGAGGAGCAAAAGCTGGATATGTATAAGAAAATTTCAGCCATCAACTCCAAGGAGGACTATTACAACGTGCAGGATGAAATGGAGGACAGGTACGGAGAAATGCCTGCCTCTGTTTCCAATCTTCTTGACATAGCTTATATCAAGGCTCTTTTCCATGCTAAGGGCGTGGTGAGGGTGTCACAGAACAGGGATAAGGCTGTCATTGCTTTTAAAAAGGACGCAGGCGCCGACCCTGCCGCACTTACTTCCCTGATTGCCTCAAGCGGCGGAAAGCTTATGTTTACCGCAAATGATGCCGGGGGATACCTGACCTGTAAGATTGAAAAGGATGTGCTGGGGGAGCTTAGGGAGCTGGCGGAGAGGATAAAATAGACTTAAATTGCAAAGTAATTTCTTGCAAGTAAAAGGAGGCGTGAATATGGCTGAGTTATACAACACTGCCGACGAGCAGGAGCGGGTCATTCTGGTGGCGGTAGACACGGATGACACGGAATTTGATGCGGATGCCTGCCTTGACGAGCTGGAGGAGCTTGCCCAGACGGCGGGAGCTGTTACCGTAGGCAGACTCATTCAGCGGCGGGAGGGTGTCCACAGGGCACACTATCTGGGCAAGGGCAAGCTTGATGAGCTTAAGGCTTACATTGATATGCAGGAGGCAACGGGTATCATCTGTGACGATGAGCTGACCCCTGCACAAATCAGAAATATGACTAATATACTGGGTACAAAGGTAATGGACAGGACACTGCTTATACTGGACATCTTTGCTTCAAGGGCAAGCTCTGCGGAGGGTAAGGTGCAGGTGGAGCTGGCACAGCTCAGGTATAGGCTTACCCATCTGACGGGACAGGGCAAGGCTTTAAGCCGTCAGGGCGGCGGCATAGGTACAAGGGGTCCCGGTGAAAAAAAGCTGGAAACCGACAGGCGAATCATAGCCGACAGAATTTCCGAGCTTAACAGGGAGCTTAAGGACATTGAGCGTCACCGTGAGGTTATGCGTGAAAAGCGCCTTGCAAGCAAGATTCCCGTTGCTGCCCTTGTGGGATATACCAATGCGGGCAAGTCCACGTTAATGAACCATATTACAGGTGCGGGGGTTCTTGCAGAGGACAAGCTTTTTGCCACCCTTGACACCACCACAAGGCGCATTGAAACCGAAGGGGGCATAAGTCTGCTTTTTACGGACACGGTAGGTTTTATCCGCAAGCTGCCCCACGGACTTGTAAAGGCGTTCAGAGCCACACTGGAGGAAGTAAGCTATGCGGATGTGCTTGTACACGTGGTGGATGCCTCAAATCCCGCCCGTGAGGATCAAATGAGGGTGGTATATGATACCCTGAGGGAGCTTAAGTGCGGGGAAAAGCCTGTGGTTACCGTATTTAACAAGACTGACCTGCCGGTAGAAATGCCACTTCCCGTTGATGATATTGCAAGGTACAGGCTTTCAATTTCCGCAAAACAGGGCTTCGGAGTGGACAAGCTGGTGGATACCGTTCAGGAAATTGCCCGCAGCCTTAAAAAAGGCATACGTGTGCTTATCCCCTATGACAAGGGAGCGCTTTTAAGCATAGTCCACAGCTGTGAAATTACAGTCAATGAAAGCCGTGAAGAGGGCTATTATTTTGAACTCTATGCGGATGAAGAAACAGAAAACAGGCTAAGGGAATACATTGTGAGGTGAGGTCAGGTGGATACGAGGGTGCTTAAATATTTCCTGACCGTGGTCAGGGAGGAAAACATAACCAAGGCGGCGGAGATACTTCACATTACCCAGCCCACCTTGAGCCGTCAGCTTTCCAAGCTGGAGGAGGATATGGGCGCCCGGCTTTTTACAAGGAACAAAAAGGGCATTGCCCTTACAGATGAGGGGATACTTTTCAGGCGCAGGGCGGCGGAGATAGTGGAGCTTGCGGATAAGGCGGAGCGTGAAATTTACCAAAGCGGCAGTTTGATAAACGGCGAAATATCCATCGGCTGTGGAGAATTGCTTGCAATGCGGATGTTGACAAAGGTCATTGCTTCCTTCAAGGAGATGTATTCGGCGGTTAATTTTGAAATTTATACGGGCAATGCCGACAATATCAAGTACAGGCTTGATAACGGGCTTACGGATTTGGGTCTGCTTCTGGAGCCGGTGGAAATAGAAAAATATGACTTTATACGCCTTAATGTCAAGGAAAACTGGGCTGTGCTTATGCGCAGTGATGACCCTCTTGCGGCAAAGGACGGCGTAAGCCTTGAAGACATAGCGGACAAGCCCCTTATCATATCCAAAAGGCAAAGTGTGCGCAATGAGATAGAAAGCTGGTTCAGAGGTATTACCGATGAGCTTAATATCCCTGTATTCAGCAACCTTTCCACCAATTCGGCAATTATGGTGGAACAGGGATTGGGCTATTCGGTACTTATTGAAGGTTCCCTGCCCTATCTTGACACATCAAAGCTGGTTTTAAAGCCTATTTTTCCACAGCGATATACCACCTCGGTTCTGGCATGGAAAAAGCATCAGCCCTTCAGCAGGGCGGTTACAAAGTTTTTGGAATATCTTCAATGCAACTTAGGCATAGATAACAATGAAATATAAGTATTTTACATTTTAAATACTCTCCATTAAAATATAAGTGTAAACGGAAGTAAGTGTTCCGTCTGCACTTATTTTTTTACTTTTTAACGAAGTTAATGGGAGGTGTCAGAGGTGACTGTTTCCGAGTTAAGTGTACGTTACAATATTGATGTTAATAAGCTTAAGCTGTTTGAAAATAACAAGCTTATCTCTCTTAAGGATGAGTACAGCACGGATGAGCTGGAGGAGCTGAGTATGCTTTGTACTTTGTATGACTGCGGCTTTACTGCCGATAAGCTTAAGTGCTATATGGATTCAAAGGAGGCAGGAAACTGCTTAAGGCAGCTGGGTCTGCTTAATGAACAGCGTTATGCACTCCTTGATGAAATTCATGTTAAGCAAAAGCTGCTGGATAAGCTTGATTATATAATATATAACATCAAAAAATCAAAATAGCTATTGACCTTCGGGAGGGTTCTCGGTCAACGATATATAAAATGGAACGGGAGGTTTTATTATGACAATTTCAGAGGTAAGCAAAAGTTATAATGTTGCACCCTCAACCTTAAGGTATTACGAAAGCATCGGTCTTTTGCCACATATCCAAAGGACTGACGGCGGTGTACGCAGCTATACGGAGGAGGACTGTAAGCGGCTTGAGGTTATCTTGTTTATGAAGCGGCTTAATATTCCTCTTGAGCCTGTAAAGGAGTACATCAGCCATAGCGGTGCGGATGAAAAGGAAGAGCGGAAAAACCTGCTTGTGGGTTACAGACAAAACCTTATAGATAAGATTAACGATATGCAGGCATCTCTTTCTGTGATAAACAGCTGTATCGAAAACTTTGATGAGTTTGACAGGGCGGCATATTCAATGTAATATTCGGACGGTCGGTTTTATATCGACCGTCTTTTTTATGTGGCATAAGGATATGGGGTTCGTTGATAATTGACAATGTTTTTAGGGGATTATATAAATATGTCAAAAATTATAACTTAAGAAACAGTTAATAGTTTGTAAAAATAAATTTATAAGACTTTATTTTTAATTTAATTATGATATAATTAATTGATATAAGAAAGGATTTAATTATATAGATTAAATACAAAATGATGGATTGATTTGAAACAAAAGGGAAGGTTAATTATGAGGAAAAACATTGTTAAAGCTTTTGTAAGTGTTGCTTTGTCCGTTATGATGGTAATACCCTGCGGCATTCCCACAGGAGCATTGCAAACAAATTGGGATGACCCAAAGGAACAGCCTGACGGAGAAAAGCTGGAATTAATGAGTAACTTGGAGGTAGGAGGTTTAATATATCTTTCGGATATTTACGGCTATGTTGTGGTACAAAATCCTATTACAGGATATTATGTTTATGCACATATTAAAGATAAGAAGTTTGTACCCGGGAATGTAGTTGTTACGGAGGAAACAATAAATAGTTTTGAGGATCTTGACAGAGTAGATATATCTGATTATTTTGCTGCTCAGGATATGGAGGGAGCCGAATTTCCGGCTGATTACAGAGGAAAGGAGATAGAGATTACTTTTATGGAAAAATATCGTAACGGTGAGCCTATTGATGCAGAGCCTATGATAATAGATAACTGCATTATGATACCATTCAGAGCCTGTGCCGACGGTTACATGAAAGAATTTTATGAAAGATTTCGTCCAAATAAAACACCCGTAAATGATATTCAATGGAATGGAGAATTGCAGGAGGTAACAGCTAAAATTGCTGAACAAACAGACCTTGTCAGATTCAGAGTAGGTGATAACAAAGCCTATATCGGCGCAAGAGAGTGCAATTTGACTGTGGCACCTGTTAATATCAACGGTACGGTTTATATGCCGCTGAGATTTGGCGAAAAATCTTTTATGCAGCCTTATTATCATAAAAAAATAAAAGATGGAAAGGTAGTAATATATTATTTAGATGATTGATTTAAAAGGGGGAAATTTTATGTTAAAAAAAATAATAACTTTAAATGCTGTTACAATATTTGTTTTCTTGCTGTTTTGTATTACGGTAAGTGCTAATCCTGTCTGGGACGAATCCTACACCATAACCCAGCCTGACGGTGAGAAAATAGACTGTTATATAAGCGGTGATGATTTTAAGAAATGAGAGGGAGATTTATTGTGAGAAAAAATATTGCCAAAGCTTTTGTAAGTGTTGTTTTGTCGGGGCTGGTGATAATACCTTATGGTATTCCCACAGGAGCATTGGAGCTTAGTTGGGAAACTACGGAGGAGCAGCCTGATGGAGAAGAATTAAGTCTACATAGCAATTTTGAGCCCGGTATAGACTTAGTATATCTTTCGGACAACCGGGGATATATCATTGTACAAGATCCGGAAACTCAGTATTATGTATACGCAAATATTAAGGATAAGGAGCTTGTACCTGGAAATGTAATTGTTACGGAGAAAAAGCTCAACGGCTACGAGGATGTTGACAAGATAAATATAACGGACTATTATTTTGCACAGGAAGTGGAAGACGGGGAATTTCCGGCTGATTTTCTGAACAAAGAGATTGAATTGTACTCCAGTGATGCGAAAGAGTGTATTGATTTATCCGGTGCGGAACTCTTTGTGGTTGACAACTGCACTATGGTGCCATTCAGAGCTTTGGCGGACAGTTATTTAAAGACGGACAGCTATTACAAAGATAAAAATTTATCCAACGATATACGGTGGGATGGCAGTTCTCAGGAGGTAACAGCCATAATGGGCACAAGAGAAACGGAATATATCCGTTTCAAAGTAAATGACAATACAGCCTATATCAGGAACAAGGAATGTATACTGGAAGTGCCTCCCTGTAATATAAACGGAACTGTTTATGTTCCTTTAAGATTTGCTGCGGAAGCCATCGGATACTGGGTTGGCGGTAAGGAAATTGAAAACGGAAAAACTAAAATTTTACTCTATTAAATGTTATGTATGGAGGTGTGTTATGTTAAAAAAAATAATAACTTTAAATACTGTTACAATATTTGTTTTCTTGCTGTTTTGCATAACAGCAAGTGCTAATCCTGTCTGGGACGAACACTATGTTATACAGCAGCCAAATGGGGAAATTATAGACTGCTTCAGGAGTGGTGATGAATATTTTAACTATATCCACGATGCGGACGGTTACTTAATAAAAAAGGATGAGGAAACGGTAAAGGGAGCGCACTTCGGTTGCAGCTCCTTTTTACTTGCTATTATTTTTTGTTTATATTATAATAAAACAGATATTTAAAACTAAGGAATGATAAGCAAATGAATGATATAGATAAAAGAATTTACGAGCTGCCCTTCGTAGCGGTGAGGGGGCTTTGCGTATTCCCCGGCACTGCCTTTAACGTGGACATAATCAGGCGCAAGTCTTACGAAGCTATGGAGGCTGCGGTGGAGGAGGAGGGGCTTATTTTTGTGGTAGCCCAGATTGACCCTTCACAGGAGGCTGTCAAGGAGGACAATCTCTACGGTACGGGAGTTATAGCAAGGATAAAGAGGGTTGCAAGGATGCCCGGCAATGTGGCACGCATCAGCGCCGACGGTCTTATGCGTGCAAGGATTAAGGACATTTCGGCAGGCACTGCCACCTATATGAGGGGAGAGGTAATCAGGATGGACAGCGTCCTTACTGCCGATGAGCTGCATATAAAGGCGTTGACCAAAATGCTGGGGGAGGCTGTCATAAGGTATTCCTCCCTTAACCCAAGGTTCTTTGCGGACAACATCTGGGGAAACGACAACCTTGACATTAAGGTGGACAGGCTTGCCTCAAACATTGATTTAAGCCTGGATGAAAAGCAGCACCTTCTTGAACAGCTGGATGTATTTGAAAGGGGTATGGAGCTTTGCAAGCTTATTAACCGTGAAAATGCAGTGCTCAGCGTTAAAAATGAGCTTAATGCCAAGGTAAAGGAAAAGATGGAAGGTGAGCAGCGGAAGTATTTTCTGCGGGAACAGCTCAGGGTAATAAACGAGGAGCTTGGTGACGAGGGCGTAAATGCCGAAATCACCGAATACAGGGAAAAGATTCGGGCTAAAAAGATGCCTGACTACGCCATTCAAAAGCTTGAAAAGGAGCTTGACAGGCTTAAAAGGCTGCCTATGGGAGCACAGGAAGGCTCCGTAATCAGGGATTACATTGATGAGGTTTTATCTTTGCCATGGGGTGAGTATTCCAAGGAGAGCAACTCCCTTGAAAAGGCGGAAAAGATACTGAATCGTGACCATTACGGACTTGAAAAGGTGAAGGAGCGTATTTTGGAGTTCCTTGCGGTTAAACTCAGCAGCAGCAGTGCAGGAGGCTCAATCCTCTGCCTTGTGGGACCTCCCGGCGTGGGCAAGACCTCCATTGCAAGGTCCGTTGCGGAGGCGCTTAACAGAAAGTACGTCAGGATGAGCCTTGGGGGGCTGCACGATGAGGCGGAGATACGTGGTCACAGAAGGACATATATAGGTGCAATGCCGGGACGTATCATAGCTGCCCTTAAGCAGGCGGGTACTTCAAATCCCCTTATTCTCCTTGACGAGATAGACAAGCTCAGCAGCGACTACAAGGGCGACCCCGCATCAGCCTTTCTGGAGGTGCTGGACAGTGAGCAGAATGCTACATTCAGGGATAATTACATTGATATGCCCTATGACCTGAGCAGGGTGCTTTTCATCTGTACCGCCAACAGTCTGGATACGGTGCCCGCACCTCTGCGGGACAGGATGGATATAATTGAGCTGAGCAGCTATACTACCGAGGAAAAATTTCAGATTGCAAAAAAGTACCTGTATCCCAAGCAGCTTAAAAGGCACAATCTGAGCCGTTCCGATTTAAGGCTCAGGGACAGCGCCCTTATGGCGATAATAGAGGGCTATACAGCCGAGGCAGGGGTAAGGCAGACGGAGCGATACATTGAAAAACTCTGCCGCATTGCCGTTAAGGAAAAGCTGACAGGGGGTAATGCCCTTTCCGTCAGCGCAAAAAATATTGACGAATATCTGGGTAAGCGTATTTTCAGAACGGAGGAGGCGGCAAAACGTCCCGAAGTGGGAGTATGCCGCGGGCTGGCTTGGACTGCCGTGGGAGGCACCACCCTTGAGATAGAGGTAAACACCTACCCGGGCAAGGGCAGGGTCAAGATAACGGGAAACGTGGGCAAGGTTATGGAGGAAAGCAGCGTAGCCGCTGTCAGCTATATCCGTGCCAATGCACAGCAGCTTGGTATATCCGCCGATTTTGATAAGACGGATATTCATATTCACATTCCCGCAGGGGCAACCCCAAAGGACGGACCATCCGCAGGCGTTACCATGGCTACCGCCATTATTTCCGCCATGACAGGGGTACCTGTCAGGTGTGACGTTGCCATGACGGGAGAGATTAACATCAGGGGCAGGGTAATGCCCATCGGAGGGCTTAAGGAAAAGGTTCTTGCGGCTAAGCGTATAGGCATTAAAACCGTTATTATCCCTGTGGACAATGCTGCGGACCTTGATGAAATGCCCGATTATGCCAAGGAGGGAATCAACTTTGTCCTTGCGGAGGACATACACAAGGTTCTTGACAACGCCCTTGTAAAGGAGGAAGGTAAATGAATGTAAACAATGTGGAGCTGGCGGCGGTTGCGGTGAAGGCAGCCCAGTATCCGGAGGAAACAATGCCGGAGGTTGCCTTTGCGGGCAAGTCAAACGTAGGCAAAAGCTCCCTTATAAATACCATGATAAACAGGAAAGCCCTTGCCCGTACCAGTCAGAATCCCGGTAAGACAAGGACAATCAACTTCTACAACGTGGAAAACAAGCTTTACTTTGTGGACTTGCCCGGCTACGGCTATGCCAAAGCCCCAAAAAGCGAGATAGCAAAGTGGGGCAAGATGATTGAGGACTATTTAATCAAGCGTGAAAGCCTTAAGGCGATAATTATGCTTGTGGACATAAGGCATGAGCCGGGGGAAAACGACAGGATGATGTACGACTGGCTTAAGCACTACGGACACAGGATAATCGTGGTCGCCACAAAAAGCGACAAGCTTAACAGAAGTCAGATTCCAAAGCATAAAAAGATGCTTTCCTCCGCCTTCGGACTGGAAAAGGAGGATATTCTGATTCCTTTTTCAAGTGAGAAAAAGAGCGGTAAGGAGGAACTTTGGACGGTAATTGAGAAAGTTACGGGACTTAATGAAGAGAGGCAGTCTTTGGATGAATAAGAAACAGGCGGCAGTCTATATACTGACTATCCTTGTATCAATTATTTTTATCTTTTGCGGATACAAGTACAATACAAGGGAATATCAATTTTTAAGCGGTGAGCAGGCGGACAGCGCCTACAGCGGCAAAATTACGGAGATATTGAGCATTGAGGAGCTGGACGAATCAACGGGGCTTTCCGGCAGCGTAATCACCTTTGAATGCCTGCTTAATGACAGGGATATGAAGGGGCAAACCGTTGTCGCCACCCAGACCCTTGACGACTATGACCAGATGCCCCAGCCACAGGTGGAGGAAGGTGACAAGGTGCTGCTGTATAAGTACGCCGAGGACAACTGGCAGTTTTCCGAGTTCATCCGCCTTGACCCTCTTATTGTGCTGTGCGGGGTGTTCTTCCTGATGGTGCTGGTGTTCGGCGGCAAAAAGGGCTTTAATACCCTTGTGTCACTGGTGATTACCTGCCTTGCAATTTTTATGGTCTTTGTGCCTGCGGTGCTTTCGGGATACAACATATATTTCTGGTCAATAGTGGTGTGCGCCTTTGTCACCGTGGTGTCTATGCTTATCATCAACGGGCTGCACAAAAAGACCCTTGTTGCCATTCTGGGCAGCTTCTGCGGGGTTACAGTGTCGGCACTGCTTACGGTGCTGATGGGATATTTTCTGAATATGACGGGTATGCTGGACGATTCCTACCTGTACTTGTCCCTTTTAAATCCCGACAGACCCATTGACCTTAATGCAGCCATCTTCGCCTCTATTATTATAGGTGCTCTGGGTGCGGTTATGGATATAGCCATGGATATAGCCACCTCCCTTTACGAGATGTACTCAAAAAGCCATCTTAAGCCCGCTCAGCTTATTAAAAGCGGTTTTGAAATAGGCAAGGATATGATGGGTACAATGACTACCACCCTTATACTGGCTTACATAGGCAGCTCCCTTGCGGTGACCGTGCTTCTGGTGGCATATAATGCCTCCCTGACTGAGCTGCTTAATAAGGAAATGGTTATCAAGGAGATACTTCAGTCCCTTGTGGGCAGCATAAGCATTATGGTGGCTCTCCCCTTTACCACCGCCGTTGCCGCCCTTGTGTACAGGGGTAAGTATGACTGGCTGGATGGGCTTAAGGAAGAGGATATAGGGGAGTTTAGCTTCGATAGTGAGGAATAAGGAGGGGGTTCTACTTTTCTCGTAGAAAAGTAGGAATCCCACTGTGGGACTTAAAGGAAAAAGAAAAAAATATATTTAACTGTGTTGCAAATATAAAAAAGAATTTTAATCTTAGCTTTTGCTCCAAAAACTAAATTATTTTTGCAAGTTGGGTTCCCGGATAGTAGTGAGCCAGTATATCGGTATATGTATTGCCCTCCTCCGCCATTATACCTGCTCCCGTCTGGCTCATTCCCACTCCGTGACCGTA
>CALWRD010000003.1 GCA_944383875.1 uncultured Clostridia bacterium
CTTCAAGCTCTTCCGGAGTAAATGTAGCTGCTTCGTCCGCACTTGATTCTTCTGTTCCTGAGGTTACTGCATTAAAGGGGGTTCCTGTATCAGATATATAGTTTATATCCGTAAGCTCTCCTGTAAAGGCATCTATACCTTTGCCTCTGTCGGATGTATAAAAGGCAAGAAATACGGAACGCTCTATTTCATTTGTTTCATAAGTCGTACTGATTCTGTAAGAGGGAAGGGGATAATTATTGTCATAAAGACGGAGCATAGCATCTTCCGGCTCTATAACCCCGATCGGTTCAGGATATTCAAGACTGAAAAATTCCTGCTGGCAGCCATTGAAATTATACACAGTACCATTGAAAGAGTTGACTCTTATTACAGCATAGCTGCCCGCAATGGGAATATCATTTTGATATGCCGTATATCTGTATACGTGATTGTCGGTATTACATAATTTCTCCGAAAGCCGGAAGCAGCCGGCATGCTCACCGTACACTTTTTTGAGAAATTCCTCTGCAGTCTTTTCGGTTTGTTCCATAGTATAATTTGCCAGAGAATTCGTCTCATCTTCATCCCAGGCACTTACGTAGTAGGAAAGAAGACAGCCGTCCAAATCCAGCGACACAGAACTGTAGTCATCTTCGTTGTACCAGCTGAGCTGATAACCTGAAACTCCATCATCCTGATAAAGGATATTAAACTCAATATCGCTCTGATTCTCAGGTACGTCAACATATTCCTTTGCCTTTAATATTGCATCTGCAAGACCTCCGTCATCGGCATAAGTCCCTGCAGAGCAGGTAAAAATCATTACGGTACTCAACAATATTGCAATAAATTTTTTCATAACAAAACCCTCCTTTGGAAGAAATATATAAATATACAACTTTATCCTAAAAACATTATATAATTTTTTTGCCTGATTAGCAATATTAATAGTAGATTTTTAACAAAAAAAATGATATTATTTAATAGATGAAAGGTGGGCTTGATTTTGAAGGTATTTGCATTGATTATGGCAGCCGGCAGCGGTAAAAGAATGGGCGGCAGTGTAAAAAAACAGTTTTTAAAGCTTGCTGACAAGGAAATACTTTCCCATACTCTTGAAACCTTTGACAGATGCAGTGCTGTAGACGGTATTGTTATAGTCACTTCGGCAGATGAAAAAGATCATGTTAAGGAGTTGTCGGCAAATATGTCCAAAGTTATCTGCATAACAGAGGGTGGCAGTGAAAGACAGTATTCGGTGCTCAATGGTTTAAGAATATTAAAGGAGTGTGATATTGTCCTTATCCATGATGGAGTACGTCCCTTTGTAAGGCAGGAAGATATACTTACTTGTATATGGACTGCACAAAGCTATGGTGCCTCTGTCTTAGGGGTGCCTGTTAAGGACACGGTTAAAGTGTGCAATGCCGAAGGTGAAATAACTGCGACACCCGACAGAAAAACACTATGGCTTGCCCAGACTCCTCAGGCATTTAAGTATGATATAATTATGAAAGCATATGAATATGCTGAAAAAGAGAATTTCTTAGGTACAGATGATGCCTCCGTTGTCGAAAGATACGGCATCAAGGTGAAAATGGTAATGGGCAATTACAATAATATTAAAATTACCACACCGGAAGATCTGATTTTGGGCAATGCAATAATTGCAAGAATGCAATAGATTTTTAGAGCGTATATTTGCTGCTATGTAAAGGGAATGTATAAAAAATTGAAAAAAGGACTGTAAATTTAAAAAAAATCTAGTCAAAGCAAATGAAATATGTTATATTATTTTTAATGGAAGGAGTGTTACAATGTACAAAAGAGTAGTGCTTAAATTAAGCGGTGAGGCGTTGGCTGCCGACAGTGGCAAATGTTTTGACAATGAAACAATAAGCAGCATTGTTAAACAGATTAAAGAAGTGAAGCAAAACGGTACTCAGGTCACTTTGGTAATAGGCGGTGGAAACTTCTGGAGAGGACGGAGTGCAAATCCTGAAATGGACAGGGTCAAGGCAGATCAGATAGGCATGCTTGCCACGGTGATGAATGCGGTGTATTTTGCTGATTTTTGCCGTCAGAGGGGTATGGAGGCTGTTGTAATGACTCCATTTGCTGTAGGCAACATTACCGAGCTTTTTTCAAAGGACAGAGCCAACAGGCTGCTTGATAAGGGCGTTATACTTATTTTTGCGGGAGGTATAGGGCATCCTTTCTTTTCTACAGATACAGTTACAGCGCTCAGAGCATCGGAGCTTAATGCGGATGCGATATTATTTGCAAAAAATATTGATGGCGTTTACGACAGTGATCCTGCCGTGAATCCGAATGCAAAGAAATTCTCGGAAATACCTTGTAAGGATATAATTGAAAAAAATCTTAAGGTAATTGATATAGCAGCAGCAAACCTCTGCTATGAGCAGGGTATACCTGTGGAAATATTTGCCCTTGCACAGGAAAACGGAATAGTAAGGGCTGCAAACGGTGAAAAAATCGGTACGACTGTTACCGTATAATTAAATTATAATTTGGAGGTATTGAACATGTCTACACATACTAAGGCTTTTGAAGAAAAAATGGTAAAAACAGTAAATAATCTTGATAATGAGCTTAAAACAATCAGAGCGGGCAGAGCTAATCCTCATGTGCTTGACAAGATAACAGCAGAGTGCTATGGTACAGAGATGCCTATAAATCAACTTGCAAACATTTCTACTCCTGAAGCTAGGGTTATTGTTATATCACCTTATGATGCATCTACTCTCAAAGCAATTGAAAAAGGCATCAACGGTTCTGAACTCGGAATTAACCCATCAAATGACGGCAAGGTTATCCGCCTTGTTTTTCCTGAGCTTACAGAAGAGAGACGTAAGAGCCTTACAAAGGACATTAAAAAGAAGGGTGAAGAGTCCAAGGTGGCTGTCAGGAATATCAGAAGAGATGCCATTGACAGTGTAAAGAAGCTTGAAAAAAATGGTGAGATAACCGAGGATGAGCAGAAAAATCTTGAAACAGAGGTTCAAAAGTTAACTGACAAGTATGTAGCGGAGATAGATAAGCTGGTGGAGCTTAAGAATAAGGATATTATGTCTATCTGAGTTTTTCCATAAAGCAAGAGATGTTAAGCGAGTAGGTGCATGTCGCCTACTCGATATTTATTATGAACCGAAAGAAAGTAATTCGGCGGTGGAGCCGACCTTTTAACAAAGTTAACAGGTTCTGATTATGGAGGTCACTATGGCTAAGGAAATACCAAAACATATAGGTATAATCATGGATGGAAACGGTCGCTGGGCTAAAAAGCGCTTTTTACCACGTATACTGGGACATCGAAGAGGTGCGGAGGCTCTTGATCGACTGCTTAAAGCGGCAGATGGTATGGGCATTGAACACATTACCGTATATGCTTTTTCAACGGAAAATTGGAAAAGAGCTGAGGACGAAGTTTCCGGTCTTATGAATCTTATGCGTGAGTATATACAGGATTATATCAGAGATAATGAAACAAGCAGACTTAAGATAGATTCAATAGGTGATCTTTCTGTACTGGATGAGGACATTCAGCAAAATATTAAGCTGCTTAAAGAAATTTCAAAGGATAAGCCGGGAATTAATTTGCACATAGCTATTAATTACGGCGGCAGAGATGAGATTAAACGTGCATTTAAAACTATGGCAAATGCCATTAAGTCGGGAGAAATTGCGCCTGACGAAATAAGTGAAGAACTCATTGCTTCATATCTGGATACAGCGGGTGTACCTGATCCCGAACTTATAATAAGGACAAGCGGTGAGTATAGATTGAGCAATTTCCTGCCATGGCAGTCGGCATATTCTGAGTTCTATTTTACTGACAAGCTTTGGCCTGATTTTACAATAGATGATTTAAAAGACGCTATAGCTTCCTATCAAAACAGAGATAGGCGTTTTGGCGGCAGAAACGAGGGTAAGTAATAATGGCAATAAGAGTTATTTCGGCTGTGATTGGTTTGCCGATTCTTATATTTTTTGTGGTTATGGGCGGCATATATTTGCAGGCAGCAATTGCTGTAGTTTCACTTATAGGAATGTTTGAGTTTTATATGGCAGTGTCCAAAAAGATTAAAGCAGTACATATTGTGGGCTTTTTAACGCAGATACTATATATTTCTCTTATACATATACCTAATTCTTTTCAGATTATCATTACCTGTGCAATGCTTTGCATTATGATTTTATTGGTTTTTAAGCATAATACGAACAGTATTTATGATGCATGTGCGGCTATATTCGGTTTTTTGTATGTTGGCTACCTTATGACAGATATTTTTCTTATCCGGTCAATGGAAGGTGTCGGAGCGGCTATGGTATGGGTTCCGTTTATCTGTGCTTGGGGCAGTGATACAGGAGCCTATTTTACAGGTTCAGCATTTGGCAGACATAAGCTTGCACCTGTTCTTTCGCCAAAAAAATCTGTTGAAGGTGCAATAGGCGGAGTAATATCCGGAGCTGCTTTAAATATGGTATTTGCTGCTGTTATGTGCAATATATATAGGTTTGGCGGCATATTTGACAGAGATTTACTTTATGTTATAATTGTATTTGGTATTATAGGTGCTGTAGGTGCAGCCTTTTCACAGCTTGGCGACCTTGCCGCCTCTGCTGTTAAGCGATTTACCAAGATAAAGGATTATGGCAAGATAATGCCGGGACATGGCGGAGTATTGGATAGATTTGACAGTGTGCTGTTTACTGCTCCCGCTGTGTATATTATGCTTCGTCTTATCGGCTAGGAGGTTTATACTATGGCTGAAAATATAACTGTATTAGGTTCAACCGGTTCTATTGGTACACAAACGCTGGAGGTTGTAAGGGAAATTGGCGACATAAATATCGTAGCTCTCACGGCAAACAGCAATATAGATTTGCTTGAAGCTCAAGCAAGAGAATTTAAACCCAGTTTGGTATGTGTAATGCAGGAGAAGAGTGCTGCGGAACTTTCAAAGCGTCTTAAGGGTACAGGCATTGAGGTGGTAAGCTCAATGGAAGGACTTATTGTCGCAGCAGTGCATCCTGATGCTGATACTGTAGTTAATTCTGTTGTTGGGAATATCGGTTTAAGACCTACCGTTGAGGCAATTAAAGCAGGTAAAGACATAGCGCTTGCCAATAAGGAAACATTGGTAACTTCGGGTGAACTTGTTATGCGCCTTGTAAAAGAGAAGGGTATTAATATGTATCCTGTTGACAGTGAACATTCTGCCATTTTTCAATCATTGCAGGGAAATTCGATGAATAAAATTGAGCGCATTTGGCTTACCGCATCCGGTGGTCCCTTTAGAGGCAGAACCGATTTAAGTAATGTTACCCTCCAGGAGGCTCTCAATCATCCAAATTGGTCGATGGGTAAAAAAATCACTATTGATTCTGCAACCATGATGAACAAAGGATTGGAAGTTATTGAGGCAAAGTGGCTCTTTGATGTGGAACTTAATCAAATTGAGGTATTGGTGCATCCCCAAAGCATTGTTCATTCAATGGTGGAATATGAAGACGGTGCGGTGATAGCACAGCTTGGAGTTCCCGATATGAAGGTACCTATTCAGTATGCGCTTACCTATCCTAAGAGGGTTAAAAATAGGTTTCCGAAGCTTAATTTTTTTGAGAAGAATAATCTTACTTTTGAAAAGCCGGATCTTAAAGTTTTCCGTTGCCTTGGGCTGGCGTTTGATGCCATTAAAATCGGCGGAACAATGCCTGCTGTGTTAAATGCGGCAAATGAAGCTGCAGTTGCATTATTCCTTAATGGAAAAATAGGTTTCACTGATATACCTAAACTTATAGAAAAGGCTATGGGTGCATATACTGTAAAATATGACTATAGCTTAGAAGATGTACTTGAAGCAGACGGTTTTGCGCGTGAGTATGTTTTTGGGCTGAACTAATTATATAAGAGGTGTTTTAATGTCGCTTATTATAACTCTGATTATCTTTACTGTTATAGTTGTGATACACGAATGGGGTCATTTTATGGTGGCAAAGTTGTGTAATGTCGATATTGAAGAATTTGCTGTTGGCATGGGACCAAAATTATTTGGGGTTAAACGTGGTGATACTATGTATTCACTACGTATTTTACCGATAGGTGGCTATTGCAGAATGGCAGATGAACAAAAGGAAGGCAGCAGTAAGATAGGTTTTAATGATGCAAGCGTTTATAAAAGGATAGCTATAGCTGTTGCGGGACCGATTATGAATTTTATTCTTGCACTTGCAGTGCTCACTTTTCTGTCTATGTCAACAGGTGTATCAACCAATACAGTTGAGAGTACCCTTGAGGGTTATCCTGCCGAAGCTGCTGGTATACAAGCAGGTGACAGAATTGTTGCCATTAATGGCAGCAATATTAATATGAGAAATGATCTTGATTTTTATTTGAGCGAAAATCAAGGCTTACCTCTTGAGTTAACCGTTGAACGTGGAAATGAAAGATTTACCGTAACAATAAACACACAGGAGGACAGTGAAAGTGAAAGGCAAATAATAGGTATTACGACGTTATATAAGGCACCGCTTATTGATCTTGGAATATATGATGATGCTACACTTGCCGAATTTGAAACTGCGGGCTTTTTTGAATGTGTGGCAGATGGATTTTGGAATATGCTTTTTCTTGTTAAAGTTACCGTTATTGGTGTAGTTAGGATGCTTACTTTGAATGTTTCCCTTAATGATATAAGTGGGCCTATAGGTGTTACCACTGTAGTTGGAGATGCATATGAAGCAACCATAACATCCGGTGCAATTTTTACTGTACTTACAATGCTTAATCTTTGTGCACTGCTTAGCGCTAACCTTGGGGTAATCAATTTGGTGCCTATTCCCGCTCTGGATGGTGGCAGAATATTTGTCTATTTGATAGAAATAATCAGAAGAAAACAACTTCCACCCGAAAAAGAGAGTGTAATTAATTTGATTGGTTTTGCACTTGTAATGGGTTTTGGATTATTTATTGCGGTAAACGACGTACTTAAGCTTATATAGTGGAGGCTATACTTATGGGTTATATCAAAAGAAAAATCACAAAAACTGTAAATATAGGCGGTGTTAAGATAGGTGGTAACAATCCGATAGCAATACAGTCTATGTGTAATACAGATACAAGAGATGTGGACGCCACTGTTGCTCAGATCCATGAACTGGAAAAGGAAGGCTGTGAAGTAATAAGAGTGGCCGTTCCTGATATGACGGCAGCAGATGCAATAGGCAGTATCAAACGACAGATTAATATTCCGCTTGTGGCAGATATACATTTTGATTACCGACTTGCACTTAAATGCCTTGAAATGGGTGTTGATAAACTTAGAATTAATCCCGGTAATATAGGCGGCAGAGAAAGAGTGGAAGCTGTTGTTAAGGCTGCTGAAAAAAGAAATGTTCCCATTAGGATAGGAGTTAATTCAGGTTCTCTTGAAAAAGATATTTTACAGAAATACGGTGAAGTGACGCCGGAAGGTCTGGTTGAAAGTGCTATGCGTCACGTTAAGATATTAAAAGAGCTTGATTATGACAATATAGTTATTTCAATTAAAGCCTCAAGTGTTCCTTTTTCCATACAAGCCTATTCTTTGCTTTCGGAAAAAGTTGACTATCCGCTGCATCTAGGTATAACGGAAGCCGGAACCGTGTGGAGCGGTACTGTTAAGTCAGCGGTGGGTATTGGCACTATATTGAGTATGGGAATAGGTGATACAATACGAGTATCGCTTACGGGTGATCCTGTAGAAGAGGTCAGAGCAGCAAAAGAGATACTTAAGTCGCTGGAACTAAGAAAATTTGGCATTAGTTTTGTATCTTGTCCTACATGCGGCAGAACCGAAATAGATCTTATAGGACTTGCTAACAGAGTTGAGCAGGAATGTAGAAATATTAATAAGGATATCAAGGTCGCAGTTATGGGGTGTGCCGTAAATGGACCCGGTGAGGCAAGAGAGGCTGACATAGGTATAGCCGGAGGTAAAGGCTATGGGCTTATCTTTAAAAAGGGTGAAATACTTCGCAAACTGCCTGAAGAAGAACTTCTTTCAGCTCTAATTGAAGAAATTAATAAACTTTAAACATATGTAGGTGGTGTTTTTGTGAGTCCTGTTAAGTTTAGTGACGTATTTGGTAATATAGAGTTATCCTCTAATGTTAAAACCACGCTAAAAAATACACTTGTGGATAAAGTTACTTTCAATAAAAATACAAAGCTGATGTATATTTACTTATCCTCTGAAGCTATATTAAATGAGGATTGCCTTAATGACTTTAGTTTGGATATAAGTGAAGGCTTTGATTATGTCGAAAAGGCAGACGTTAGTTTACATTACAATTTTCCTTGTGATAACGTAGGGGAAGTGTTGCATTTTTATAAGGACAATATAGCAAGACAAATTGACCGTGAAAGCTCTATATGTTCTAATATATTTGAAAAAGCAGATTTTAATATTAATGGTAATGTCATTACATTTGATGTTGATTGTAACTCTGCTTTTTTATTTCGCCGCAGAAATATAGATACTAAAATTGAAAATCTTCTTAAACAACGATTTGATATAGAGTGTAAGGTTATATTTAAAAATAAGCCATATGCTATAGATGAGCAAAGCGAAAATAACAGAATAACTGAAGCAATCAAGAAAGAGATAGCACAGTTTGATAATCAAGATAAAATTTTGTCAAAACAAGAGACTGCACCTGATATAAAGGCTAAGGTCAAACGATCTAGGATAAGTTCTCCTAAGATTACTGCATCCATTGATACGGAGTCAATACCGCTTAGAAACTGTAAAACTCCAATGGATAAAGTTGTGGTTGAAGGATTGATTTTTGCAGTTGATGATATTGTTAAGACCAAAAAAGGCAAATTAATAATAAAATTTTACATAACTGACAAGTCTGGGGCGTTGATGGCTAAGATGTTTATGGAACCGGAGGCTTATGACGGTGGCTTTGCCGATATTATAAAAAAAGGCAATTATGTCAAGCTTGAAGGCAGATTGGAACAGGACAGTTTTGAACACGATGATATTACCTTACTGGTAAACAAAGCTGTTAAAGGCGAAGTGCCACCTATCAGAATGGATAATGCACCTGTTAAGCGTGTAGAATTGCATTTGCATACACAGATGAGTATGATGGATGGTATTACTCCTGCAAAAGAGTATGTTAAACGTGCACATCTTTGGGGTCATAAAGCAATAGCCATTACTGATCATGGTGTAGTACAGGCATTTCCGGAGGCTATGCACGCTGCTGAGGATAAATATCAGGATGTAAAAGTCCTATATGGCTGTGAAGCTTATCTTGTGGACGATCTTGGTTCGGTTGTTCAAAACTATAAGGGTCAAAATATCAATGATGAGTTTGTTGTATTTGACTTAGAAACAACAGGTTTAAAAAAGGAAATAGATCATATTATTGAGATAGGCGCAGTTAAGGTGTGTAATGGTGAAATAATTGATAGATTTTCTAAATTTATCAACCCACATGTAAAACTGGAGGAAAAAATCGTTAAGCTTACCCATATTACAGATGATATGCTTGCCGAAGCTGAAGATGCTTCCGTGGTAATGCCGGAGTTTCTTAACTTTATCGGTGAGAGTGTGCTTGTAGCTCACAACGCTTCATTTGATGTGGGATTCGTGCGCCAATGGTGTATTGAAAATAATATTAAGATTAGTCCAACTGTTTTGGATACGGTTGAACTAGCTAAAACGCTTTTTCCTGAGCTTAAAAACTTTAAACTTGATACCGTGTGTGAAAGATTGGATGTCAGTTTGGAAAATCATCATAGGGCTGTAGATGATGCAGGAGCTACGGCAGAAATATTTATAAGGTGTTTACCACTTCTAAAAGAAAGAGGTGTGAATAAGCTCAATCAGCTCAATACACTTGCTTCGGAAATAATTGACAAACGTATGATTAAACAATATTATCATGCTATTATACTTGTAAAAAATCAAGTGGGTTTAAGAAATCTGTATGAACTTATTTCCGATGCACATATTAAATATTTTTTACGGCGTCCCAAGATACCCAAAAGTGAATTGATGAAGTTCAGAGAGGGGCTTATATTGGGTTCGGCGTGTGAAGCGGGTGAGCTATATACCGCTATATATGAAAATCAGCCGGAAGAAGTCATTAGAGAAATAGTTGATTTTTATGACTATCTTGAAATACAGCCTATTGGAAACAATATGTTTATGCTTAATAATAAAAGTCGTAACGGAAAGACTGTTGAGAGTGTGGACAGGTTGTATGATATAAATAAAGAAATTGTTGCATTAGGTGATAAGTATAATAAGCCTGTGGCAGCCACCTGTGATGTACATTTTATTGATCCTGAGGATGAAATTTTCAGAAGAATTGTACAGGCCGGTGATGGTTTTAAGGATGTGGACAATCAAGCTCCGCTATATCTCAGAACAACAGAGGAGATGTTGGAGGAATTTAAGTATTTAGGTGAAGAAAAGGCCTATGAAGTAGTTGTTACCAATACCAATCTTATTGCCGATTGGCTTGAAGATGTAAGACCTATTTCAAGAGAAAAATGTCCACCTATTATTGAAAATTCCGATAAGCAGCTTAGAGAAATTACTATTTCCAAAGCTAAAGAAATATATGGTGATCCATTACCCAAAGTGGTAGAAGATAGGCTTGAAGTAGAGCTTAACTCAATTATTGACAATGGATATTCGGTACTTTATATATCAGCACAAAAATTGGTGTGGGATTCTATGGAACACGGATATATTGTAGGCTCACGTGGATCTGTGGGTTCCTCATTTGCTGCTACTATGGCAGGAATAACTGAGGTTAATCCTCTTGAGCCGCATTATGTTTGTCCCAAATGTAAGTACTCTGATTTTGATTCTGAAGATGTAATGAAATATAGAGGTAGTTCTGGATTTGATATGCCGGATAAAAATTGTCCTGTTTGCGGTACTCTTATGCATAAAGATGGTCAAGCCATACCGTTTCAGACCTTCCTTGGATTTAAGGGTAACAAGGAACCTGATATTGACCTAAATTTTTCCGGTGAATATCAGCAACAGGCTCACAGACATTGTGAAGAAATGTTTGGTAAAGATTTTGTATTTAAAGCTGGCACTATAGGATCTTTGCAAGAGAAAACTGTTTATGGATACATAAATAAGTATTTGGAATTACCTGATCATAAGATATCGGTATTTACTTCAGCTGAAAAAAAATATATAGCTACGGGCTGTGAAGGTATTAAACGTACAACGGGACAGCACCCCGGAGGTTTGGTTGTTGTGCCTTATAACAATTCAATATATAATTTCTGCCCGGTACAGCGTCCGGCAAATGAGTTTACTTCACAGGTTAAAACAACCCATTTTGATTATCATTCAATTGATCAAAATCTTCTTAAACTTGATATGCTTGGTCATGATGTACCTACCATCCTTCATATGTATAAAGAAATGACAGGTTTTGACCCTTTGGATGTACCAATGGATGATAAGGCGACGCTTTCGCTTTTTGTTTCACCCGAAGCACTTGGTGTTACACGTGAGCAGATTAACTGCAACACAGGTTCACTGGGTTTACCTG
>CALWRD010000004.1 GCA_944383875.1 uncultured Clostridia bacterium
ACCACTCCCGCCGCATGGGTGGAGGCGTGTCTTGGCAGTCCTTCAAGCTTCCGTGCCATATCAATAAGACGGTGTACGTCCGGCTCATTTTCATAGGCTGAGCTAAGATCGGGGTTTATGTCCAGAGCTTTATCTATGGTCATCTTGAGTTCCATAGGCACCATTTTGGCAACCCTGTCACAGAGATTATAGGGCAGGTTAAGGGCACGCCCAACATCCCTTATGGCATTTCTGGCCGCCATTGTACCAAAGGTAATTATCTGCGAAACCCTGTCGGCACCGTACTTTTCCACCACGTAGTCGATTACTTCCTGTCTGCGCTCATAACAGAAATCCACGTCAATATCAGGCATACTGACACGTTCAGGATTTAAGAAGCGCTCAAAAATAAGCCCATAGTGCAGCGGATCAATATCGGTTATATAAAGGCAGTATGCCACAAGACTGCCTGCCGCAGATCCTCTGCCCGGTCCCACGATTATGTCATGCGCCTTGGCATAGCCGATAAAGTCGGCAACGATAAGGAAGTAATCCACAAAGCCCATCTGCTCAATTACGCTCAGCTCATATTCAAGCCTGTCGGTAAGTTCCTTGGTTACAAGTCTGTATCGTTTTTGAAGTCCTTCCCTGCATTTTGCACGAAGGTATTCATCGGAGGTATAACCTTCGGGAACGTCAAACTTAGGCAGCTTATAATGGTTAAACTCAAAGGTTACATTACACCGCTGTGCTATTTTATATGTATTTTCACAAGCCTGCCTTGCATAGGGAAACAACTCATACATTTCCTGAGGTGACTTGAGATAAAACTGACCTCCAAGATACCGCATACGGTTTTCATCATCAACGGTTTTGCCCGTCTGAATACAAAGGAGAATGTCGTGTGCCTCCGCATCTTCCGCATTGATATAATGCAGATCGTTGGTACACACAAGGGGAATACCCGTTTCCTCATTCATACGCAAAAGCGCCTGATTAACCGTCTGCTGTTCCTCCATGCCATGATCCTGCAATTCAAGATAAAAATTGTCCTTGCCGAAAATCTCCTCGTATTCAAGGGCAACTTCCTTAGCCTTGTCATAGCCCTGCCTGAGTACTGTACGTGCTACGGGACCTGCCAGACAAGCCGAAAGGGCTATTACACCCTTGTGATATTTTCGCAGAAGTTCTTTATCAACACGAGGCTTGTAATAAAAGCCCTCCGTAAAACCGTAGGAAACCATCTTAATAAGGTTTTGATAACCCTCATTGTTTTCCGCAAGCAGTACAAGATGATAGTAAAAGTTGTCATCACTTGCTTCTTTGTTAAACCTTGAGCCGGAGGCTACATACACCTCACAGCCTATAATAGGTTTGATGCCTTCGGCAAGAGACGCCTTGTAAAAGTCGATTACGCCGTACATAACGCCGTGGTCGGTAATCGCTATGGAATCCATACCCAACTCCTTCGTCCTTGCAATAAGCTCCTTGATCTTGGATGAACCATCAAGTAAGCTGTACTCCGTATGCACATGCAGATGGGTAAATTTATTTTCCATAGTATCACCTCTTTCTTTTGATAAAACTTTTGCTTTCCCAAAGAAAAGTTTTTTATTATTTGAAATACAAATCGACCTGCGTCCCGAAGGGAAACCGCAGAATATGTGAGCCGTTTTGCCTTTGGCAATAGGCGCATATTCCAGGTTTAGCGGAGGTTTGTATTTGATCCCTTATAAATATACTTTTTTTATTATATCACAAATAATTAATTCTTTCAACGCAAAAGTCCTTATCGCACTCCACTTATCCTTGTAAAGTAATTAATCAGAATATCCTTAATATAGTTGTAACGTCTTGCATAGCTGTTTTCTACCCTGATCAGTTCAAAGCCATGCTCTCTGCAAATATTATTTTTAATCATATCCCTCTTTTTTACAATACTATCCCCGAAATGCTCCCTACCGTCAAGCTCAATAGCAAGCAGAGGCAATTCCTTTTTATCCACACTTTTTTCATACACAACAAAATCAAATCTGCCTGTATAAAAAAGTGAGTCATAAGTATCGTTGTTTAAAAAAACCTGTGAAATAGGAACTTCCTTATGTACAACACACTTTATACCATTAAGGAGAATATTGCTTATGGCGTGATTTAAGTTTTTCAAGAAATCCTCTTCCGTTTCAGTACTGTAGGGCTTGATTCCCAGAGCACGTGAACTAAATACCTTTGGTGTAACCACCGTCTCGCCGTCAGACTGAACATAGCTGACCAGCTCATATATATCATCCTCATCGGTATGCAGCCTGTTAAGCTGATCACTGCATGAAAGGACAATAAGCCTGTTCCTTGCCCTTGAAGTTGCCACATTAATAAGCTCCTTATTATTTTTAAGCCAGTTATATGTATTTATCCCGGTCTTATCGGTAAGTGCAAGAGAAAACATAATAACATCCTTTTCGTCACCCTGAAAAGCATGAACAGTGCCACAGCTTACATTATCAAGTCCGTGTTCCTTAACAAGCCTTATAATAAACTCACGCTGATTTACAAATGGGGTAACGACACCTATACTTTCCTCCCTATGTGCGGCGGCATATTTAACAATCCTCTCCGCTTCATCGGGAGCAGTGTTTTTATAATTAGTGGTTTCCCCCTTTATATCAATAAACACAAGAGGTTTATCTGTATTGCATTCCGTTTTTATGACAAGCTTATTGTTATAATACTTTTTATTGTTAAATTCAATTATTTTTTTGTGACAACGGTAATGGTAGCTGAGCAAAATTTCATCACTTACTGCGTCATTCGCCAAAAATACTTTGTAAATTGAATTTGATATATAATCATATTCATTTCTGATATGATACTTCTTTTTCAGCTTTTCATTAACAGCAGGGCTGATCACTATAACCGGATTAAGCTGCTGGGGATCTCCCACCAGCATAAGGCTTTCACCACGTATAATTGGCACAAGGGAAACGGCTGTATTGCATTGACTTGCCTCATCCATTATAGTCATATCAAAATGGGGCTCAGGCTTGCCCAATCCCGCTGCTGATATATTGGTGGTAGCTATAACAGGAAAGATACGCATAAACCGTCTGAGATTGTCATCGTCCGAAAGGAAGTCTTTAAATTCCTTAATCCTTTTAGACTCACTCTCAATAACTATTATATCCCTGAGGTCGCTGTTTTTAGGCTCAAATATTCTCTTTATGTATTTTGCCGAAACATAGAAAAGATATTTCTTAAACTCCTGCTCATCGTCATTTAAAAGGTTTAACGCTTCCTCTGTGGTGATCTCCCCGATTTCTTTAAGCCTTTTATTAATTTCATAAAGCTGTCTGCTTTGGAGTTCCATTTTAAACTCGAAGCTGCTGCTATTACTCGAAAGCTTTTCAATGGTATCCTTTCTTTCCCTTAAATCAAGCACTTCATCGTACTGCTTTAAAAGCTCACCCAGTTTTTTTGACCGTTCAATCCTATCGCTGCGATTTTTGTCCAGAGTTTTTCCCGGAACATCAATTTCTGCAACATATGACATCAACCAGTCCATATATTTAAGTGCCTCAGAGAGTTTCTCGTTGTTGCCAAGCCGTATAATGGGAAATGGTATCTGTACACCATTATATTCCATTGAACTTAAAGTATCAAATACACCGTCAACGGGATGATTGTTATAAGAGGTCAGAAGAACTGTTTTTTCATTGAAAAATGCTGTAATAATAGTATTTACAATAGTACTTGTTTTACCTGTTCCCGGTGGTCCCTGGATATAGGCAACAGGATATTTCATGGCAGTATTGACAGCCAGAAGCTGATCCAGATTGACTCTCTTGTTAATAAGGGCAATTGGTATAGTCCTGCGCCTGTGGGGTCTTTGCAGCAATTCACCGAAAAATGCCCTAATGGGATCGGTGGCATTTCCCCTGGAATACATTTTTGTAATTGCCCTATACTCTGTCCTTAAATCAAGATTATAGTCAAAGGTAAGCTCCAGAATATAAGGCATATCATTTACAAAGCTTTTCCGGTTATTTAGCCCTGTCAGCTTGTCTTTGATAATCTCCTGATTGGCTTCAAAATCCTTTAAAAGGCAATAATCTTCCGCATCCAGATATTTGCGGATGCTCTGCTTATAACCCTCCATAGTATATTCCTCACAGACACTTATTTCATCAGCAGGGATAAGGCAGTGCTGTTCCACATCAAGCAAAAGCCGTCTGTATGCCAGAAGGCAAAGTCCACGTTCCGTATTTAGACTTAAAACATTAATAGCAAGTACCCTAATCCTCTTCTGCTTTGTGTAATTTTTTGCAACCGTTTCAAAATTAGCTACTATCTCTTCAAACTGACTTCTTGAAAGTCTGTACTTTTTCTTCTCATCTGCAAAGGTATCCCTGTCAATGGAGCTGATAAGGGAATAGTTTGTTATGTAAGGCAGAGTATCAAATTTATAGCAATCTTCAAGGTAATTAAGTATCCTTAGATTGACAGTATGATCAAAAATTTTAGCATACTTTTTTGGATTAAGTTCTATGTCATCAATCAGCCTTTTATTTATTGGGAAATATGAACCGTCTATAACCTCTCCGGTTTCAATGGAGTCAATATATATATTAAGATTTTTTATTTGGTAGGTTCCCAGATGAAAACCCCTTACCACAAGGGCTTTGTAATTGATATTAATATCCTTGACGGCAATCCAGTATCTGGTCTGCTCATTATTTTTATTTCTATAGACAATACTCATCCACTTACCCTCATGTATTGCCTTAAATATAGCCCTGCAAACATCATTCATTAAATCACCGCCGTCGAAAATTGTCATGTGCTATTAAATATTACTTATATTATACAGCAAAATGCATTTATTTACAATAATTATTATATTTCTCAACACTCAAAAAAGGCTGCCGCATAAAGCGGCAACCCTTTAAATAAAAGCTGTATTTTATTCCGGCATAAGCACAGACTGAAGAACAGCTGCTGCATCTGCAGCGGCGATAGTTCCGTTACCATCGAAATCAAGATATGTCTGTGCATCTCCACCTTCGTTTTCAAGCTCTGTTACAAAGCTGGGATCAAGTGCCTTCTTAAGGATAAAAGCAGCATCATTTGAAGTCAGAAGACCGGAATTATCCGCATCGCCCATAAGGTATTCACCCGGCTCGGGAGTTGGATCAGGGTCAGGTGTCGGAGTGTCACCTGATGACTTGAACTCCATTACATAGATATAGGTACTTGTTGTATCCTTAGTTATAGTAACAGTACCTGATGTGGTGATAGGTATATCCACTGAACCGTTCTGACTTACGGCTACCGACTCTCCGTTGACCTTAACAGCCGCATCAGCCTTGCTTGAATAGGTTACCAGCGTCAGTGTACCTGAGCCCGGAGCATTAAAGCTGATGTTTGTGCTTGACTCCATCTTAACGGCAGCTGTAAATACAGAACCGTTGTATTCAACAGGCTCGGCATTCTGCCAGTCGTTTGCATCTACATTGGCATTAAGGGTATTTGTACCGGATGTATAATCCCAGACAAGACCCTCGCCTGTGTATGGAGGTGCCTCTGTTGTATCCTCTGTAGGCTCATCTCCCGAATCGGAGGTCGTAGTCTGTGATGGTGGCTCAACAGTTGCCGTAGTAGGCTGTGTAGTAGGCTCGGTAACTGTAGGAGCCTCAGGGTCATATACCCCAATGCCGAGGTAAGTTATCTTTGACTCCTTAAACTTAGCAGCCTCACCGCTCTTAGCAGGCTGGAAGCCGCTTGACTGAATGATGTATGTACCTGCAGGTACATTATAAGCTGTACCGGAACCTGTAAGGTACTCGATACCGTCATCGCTCATAAGTACAACAGGATAGGTAGCACCGCCGTCAGTAATAGTGATGTTAACAGCGGTATTTACATTAAATACAATATCCTGACCCTCTGTGTTGCTGCCTATACCAAAGGAAGAAGCATCAACCTTGTTTAAGTTGAAGATAATGTTATCCTGTTCTGTCCTACCCTTAGAGCTGATATATGTGCTGTTAAGGTTCTGGCTGTAAGGCAGGTTTACAGAAGCGGTTGGCTGTCTGTCACCAAGAAGAAGGGAAGTGTTTACCTCATCGGGAGTAACAATATTATCCTTCATAGTACCGGCATAAGCCATAACAACTTTCTTAGCCTCAGCCACATCCTCCTGAAGAACATAATCTCCGCTTGGAATATAGCTTAAAGAAGAATCTGTGTCAAACCTACTGTAGTCAATGCCGCCGTATGAACAACTGTTTGAAACAGTCTGTGACTTATCTGTAACTACAGTAGCCTGATTATCCTCTATACAAGCTGTGAATGAGTCGTTATAGCTCTTGATTGCAGCACCGCTTTCAACAACTGCGGGATTTTTGCACAGATAGAAGAGATTGTACTCAGAGAAAATATAGGAATCTGCTCTTGCATCCATTGCTCTGCTTGTCTGTCCCTCGTACACATTGTTGTACATATGTATATTAGCCTGACGGGCAAGAGGTCCTCTGGAGTCACAATTCTTCCAATAGTTGTGATGATATGTCATATTGTACTGAAGACTGCTGTCCCCTGAACCTACAAGGTTTGTCTTATGATAGCCCTCATAGTAGCAGTAGCTGTTTGTAAAGTACTGACCACGCTTGAAATCACAAGCACCGTCACCGCCGTCCTTATCGGACTCGGCAGGATTTGAGATAGAAGGGGCATAGAAAGAACAGTTGTGTATCCAGCATCTTTCAACGCCTGCTGTAATGGTACTGCCTTCCTGCTGACCTTCCATACCTACACAGTCCTCCGGAACGTTGCGGAAGGATATGTTCCTTACCTCAAAGCTCTTTCCGAAGCCTCCGGCTGCATCTGCTGTCTGGCAGATAAAGTGGAAGCCCCAGCCGTTTACTGTTGCATCGGGACCGATACCCTCAAGGGTAATGTCCTTACCCCCCTGCATTCTTGCCATAAAACCGTTGTCACCCTCGGTTCCGCCGTAATCGGCAGAATCATATGCAGTAAGCCCCTCTGGAGCTGTTACATTACCGATAAATCTTACTACAAGGGGAGTACCGTCCTCCGCAAGCTTCCTGATGATACCCTGATTGGTATTTGTAAGGGCACCCGGTTCCTTCTGGGTAGCACCTACGGAGTTAAGTATGTTGCCGATACCTGTTACGGTAGTACCGTCAGCTGAACTTACTGTAACAGTTTCCTTATTTTCATCCGTTACATAGAGTACCTTGGCATTAGCCTTTAAAGTACCGTCATCATTGTAAGCACCTACACCCTCGGTGTAGTTGAAATGAGCATAACCTGAACGATCCTGCTCGGGAACGTAGATGTTGCTCTGTGTTAATTCACCGCTTGTTGTACCTACGGTCAGAGTATATGTACCTGTGGGCACGCCGGGAATATCAATGCGAACGCCGCCGTTATAGTCCCTTACAAGATAAGTAAAGTCCTC
>CALWRD010000005.1 GCA_944383875.1 uncultured Clostridia bacterium
TTAAACCACCCTCACCATCTATATATGCTTGTACTATCTGCATTTTAAATTCAAAGCTGTATTTTGCCATGAAAAAACCGACCTCCAATCGTTAAATTTTTATGTCTAACTTTTGGGGGTCGGTTCATTTACAGGAATGAGCCTTTTGTTGATGTAATTTGTTTAAAACTATAGCTTATAGTGTAGATAAATAATCGGTAAATTGTGGATAGAAAATATATACAGTAAGTGAAGCTACCCAGATTACCATTAGTATACATAATACAATAAATACAACCTTGCCTATCGGAGAAAATTGAGCCATAATATTGCCAAAAGTTGGTTCAAAATCTTCATCAAAATCATCTTTTTTAGCAGTTTTGGCTTTAGTGTTTTTTTCTTTGACATATCTGATATTTGGCTGCTTATTATTAGACACAGCGATACTTATCTTGGCTCCACAGCCGGAACAAAATGTGGAGTCATCATCAATTTTTTGTCCGCAGTATTTACAATACATATTATATCAGTCCTTTTGTTATTTTTGTATTGTTACAGTTTTAGTAGCAGCGTCGTAAGTTATTGCACTGTTTGGGATACCAAGAGCATTTGCCATGGCTCTTAATGGAAGGAAAAGTCTGCCGTCGGTTACTTCTGCCGTACCTGATATAGGCATATCAGCCGTGAGACCACCGGACGTGAGCACTAGGCTGCCTGCACCTGCTGTTATTGAAACGCTTGTACCGGATGAAGGGGAAAGCGTTGCTGTTTTTGTTTGTGCGTTGTATTGTATGTTATTATCGCTTATACCCATGGCATTTGCAAGTGCACGCAATGGAAGCATTGTGTTTCCGTTGGATATATATGCGGGTACTTCAAGGGGATAAAGCATATTATCAATCATATAAGAAGATGCACCGATTTGTATTGTAATCACGGAAGAAGTTGTAGTTTCCGTTGCAGCTTCGGTGGTAGTTGCCTTTGTGGTGGTTTCCGTTGTACTTTCGGTGGTTGTTTCGGATGTAGAATTGGTTGCTTCAGCGTCATACGTTGCAACACTTAATTTACTGTTTAATGGTACTACGCTGGCCGTAAAAGTCGTATTTAAAAGCAGAACTGAAAATTTTCCGCTTGAATTACGTGTTACGCCTATGCCTTCCATTATTATCTCACCCGTAGTCTCAGGTGTTTGACCGGTTATGGTAATATATGCTTTATTGGCATTTCCGGAATCAACGCTAAACTTAACCAGACCATCAAACTTGCCTGTACCGGTAATATCAATGTCTCCGGTAAATTTAAATCCTGCATCCAAAGTAAGAGTAAACTTTTGGTTAGCCTTGTAGGGTTGAGTGGAAGTATCGGTTATTGTTATCTTTTTAAGTTCTCCGGATTGTTTGATTGAGGCTTTATTGCCATGTACGGTAAGACTGCCGTCTATAGCTTCCGCAATCAATATATTTGCATTTGAAACAGTGGTTTCGCTGCCATCAACAATTACCCTGATCTCTCCGGCGTCGGTTATTTTGCAATATATGGGGAGATATATATTTCTACCGCCTCCGAAATTTATTTCGTTTTCTCCTGTTCCTACGTCAACAATAATTTCAAGGGTTGTGTCATCAATCTTATTGTATGTTACACCCTGCTGTATTGTACCGCTGTTGGAATAATTCCACTCTGCACCATCAAGTTCAACATAAAAGGATAAATCCTCTGTGTGATCTCTTGACCAGCCTATTGCTATCACAGGAGCGTCATCTCCACTTAAAGTTGAGTTGACTCTTGTAGTTATTACATCGCTTTTATATCGCCATATACTACAGGAAGCACTGACAGAACTTACTGCAGAGAATACTCCTATTAATAAAACAGTTAAAAATAGTAGTCTTTTAATCATAAAATACCTCCTTTATTATCTTTAAAATAATATTATCATTATGTCACATAGATGTCAAAGCTATTTTTATTAAAAAAAAATTAAGGTTTTATTAAACAAAGTAAGATGATTTGAATTTATTTGACCTATAATAAAAATTAGTCATTTTTACATACTTTTTTAGGAAAATAAAAGGGATACGTAATTCAGATGCAGATTTTTGTTTAAACATTTGAAAAAATGTGATAATATGATATTGCAGAATGTGTTAAGGAGGCTGTAAAATGGACAAAACACAGTATACATTTGAAGATTTTTTAAGTATCATGAACAGACTTATTGCCCCTGACGGTTGTCCATGGGACAGGATACAGACTCATGAAAGTCTTAAAAGATATATGATAGAAGAGTGCTATGAGGCTGTTGAAGCAATAAATAATAAAGACAGTGACAATCTTTGTGAAGAGCTTGGGGATGTGCTTTTGCAGGTGGTTTTTCATGCACTGCTTGCGCAGAAAGAAGGACTTTTTGATATAAATGATGTCATAAACGGTGTAAGCAAAAAAATGATAAACAGACACAGGCATATTTTTGGTGATGCATCTGCCGATACACCGGATGATGTTTTAAAAAGCTGGGATGAAATAAAAAAAGAGGAAAAGGGGTATACTACAGCTGCACAGCAATTAAAAAGTATACCGAAATCATTGCCGGCATTGATTAGGGCGGAAAAAGTCCTTGGAAAGGCAGAAAAAAACGGTGCGCCACAGCCTGAAAATAACTCTGAATATGATGAAGCAATTAAAATCCTAGAAGAACTCAGAGATGACAAAAACTTGATAAATGAGGAAAAAATGGATAAGATTGGAAAATTGCTGCTGATAATTACAAATATTTCAAGAAAAAACAAAATAAATCCTGAATTTGCCTTGACAAATGCCGCAGAAACGTATATAAATAGATTTGAGTACTTTGAAAATGCGGACAACGCCGATGGATTTGTAAATGAGGATACGCAGTCTTGAGCATAGTCTGTATTTTTAATATGAAAATAAAAGGAGGATATTTTTAAATGAACAAGACAGAGTTAGTTGCAAAGATGGCAGACGCATCCGGCCTTAGCAAGAAGGATGCCGAGAAGGCGCTTAAGGCTTTTGAGGATGTAGTAACAGCTGAGCTTGTTGCAGGCGGAGATGTTAGACTTGTAGGCTTTGGTACATTTGATGTTAAGGAAAGAGCAGCTCACGAGGGTGTTAATCCACAGACTAAGGAAAAGATTATGATTGCTGCTTCAAAGGCTCCAAGATTTAAGGTTGGTAAGGCTCTTAAGGATGCTGTTAACAAGTAATTAAACTATTGCTTTAAGCAGGACGCATCCGGATTTTGGCTTTTGCAGATTTTGTGGTGCGGTTTTGTATGTGGACTCACATACATAGTGTATATTAGTGCTCGGTAAGCCCTTTGTGCAGCCGAGCATTTTTAATTAAGTATATGGAGGTGTGATATGAGGCTTGACAAATATCTTAAGGTAAGCAGAATTATCAAGAGGAGAACGGTTGCCAATGAGGCTTGTGACGCCGGTAGGGTCAGTGTAAACGGTAAGGTGGCAAGGGCTTCCCTTGATGTCAAGGTGGGAGATATTATTGAAATCAGCTTTGGCAACAATACAACAAGGGTAGAGGTGCTTTCCGTTAAGGAAACCGTTAAAAAGGATGACGCCTCCTTTATGTATAAAAGCGTTTGAGTTGTTGTACCGGCTTGTGGAATATTTATTTATGCCTGTTCATAAAGTATAGAGTAAAACTTTATGAAGGGGTGTTTTTATGGCTGAGATAAGACCTGACGGTAAGCATACACTTATGTTGGAAAAAAGAAACAAGCTTTCCTTGACGGGTGTATTGGATGTTATCAGTTTTGATGAGGATACCGTGGCAGCAAATACAGACTGCGGCGTAATTGTAATCAAAGGCGATGAGCTGCATATAGATAATCTCAATCTTGAAAAAGGCGACCTTTCCTTGGAAGGTATGATTTACAGCATAGTATATGAGGATAATGACGGATATGCGGGGGGACGCACATCAATGTTCAGCAGATTGTTTAGGTAGGTGTTATCCTTGATTTTATCTATGTCAGAGCAGGCAAAAACGTTTTTTATGCTTGTGGCTGCAGGTATGGCAGCAGGTCTTGTTTATGATTTTATACGTATAATAAGGCGTATGGTGAGGCACGGTCTGATTTTAATCCAGATTGAGGATTTGGTATATTGGCTTTTTTTGTCATTAACGGTTATGCTTATACTTCTATGGGATAATAATGCCGTCTTGAGATTTTTTTTCGTTATTGCACCAATTATAGGTCTGATACTGTATTTTTTCCTTTTCAGCAGTTTTATCATTAGACCTGCTGAAATTATAATAAGATTTGTGAAACGGATTTTTATGGTAATTTTGCATATAATTTACATTCCTTTAAGGTTTTTAAGAAATTTATTTCTTTTGCCGATAAAAAGAGGCATAAAATGTCTATCAAAATTTAACAAATTTATAAAAAAGCTATTGAAAAAAGCCGTGAAATGTGCGAAAATAAATGTTAGATTTTCATCGTATAAATTGTTTGGCAAAGTGAACGGTAGGAGTGACAGGCTTGAAAAGCAAAGAAAAGAAAAGGGGAAGAAGTAAAGAAAATTTGATATTTGCCTTTAGCCTTATTTTAATAATAGGCATTTTTGCTGTGCCAATGTATTGCAATGCCGAAAAAAAGTTTCAGCTTGAGGCTGAAATAGCTGATGTGCAGGCTCGTACCAAAGAAGCGGAAGAATACAACAAGGAACTTCAAAATCAAATTAAATACAGTGATGAGGATGAGTATGTTGAAAAAATTGCAAGAGAAAAGCTCAACATGGTTATGCCTGATGAAATAATTTTTATTGATAAAAACAAGTAAAATTTTTCTTGACATTGTAAAAAAATTGTGATACGATATTAATCGTTCCGTGGGAGCATAGCTCAGCTGGGAGAGCATCTGCCTTACAAGCAGAGGGTCATAGGTTCGAGCCCTATTGTTCCCACTTTTTTTGGACTCTGCCTTATGCAGAGCTTTTTTTGTGCATTTTTTTGAATTTGATTTTGGTTGATTTTAACAAAAGATTATGTAAAATATCGGATGAACCGATATTTTATGCCTTCCTGAAGCGATAAAGTGAAAAAAGCAGCACCAGAAAAATGATTATAGTGCCTATATTGCCTAAGGAAAGGGTGTTTGAAATATTTATATAATCATGCAGAGTGGCTGCACCTATGGGTATTACTGCCAGTACAGCAAGGGCTATACCTGTAATGCCTTCGCCGGCAATTAAGCCCGAACAGTACAGTATACCTTTATTTGTGCCTTCCTTGCTTGCGTTTGTTTTGTTGAATATCAGTCGTATAAGTCCGCCTGTCATTATGCCTGCGCTAAGAGAGATCGGAAGATAAAGCCCTATGCAAAACGGCAGTACGGGAATACCGATAAGTTCGGCGCATACGGCTATAAAAGCTCCTGTGGCAACAAGAGTCCATGGAAGAGAATCACCCATAACACCTTCAACAACAAGTTTCATAAGCGTAGCCTGAGGAGCGGGAAGCTCTGCCGAACCATAGCCCCAGGCTCTGTTCATAAGATAGAGCACAGATCCTATTACCAGCGCTGAGGCTGTTACACCTATAAATTCGCCTATTTGCTGCCTTTTGGGTGTAGCGCCAAGTATATATCCTGTTTTTAAATCCTGCGAGGTATCGCCTGCTACAGAGGCTATGATACATATAACAGATCCTATCGCTATTGATCCTGTCATACCTTCAAAGGCTGTGGTACCGGTCAGCTTCAGTATAAGCGTTGAGATGAGTAATGTGGCTATCGTCATACCGGAAACGGGGTTATTTGAACTGCCTACCAGTCCCACAAGTCTTGAGGATACAGCTGTAAAGAAAAAGCCGAATATAATAATCATAAGTGCGCCTATAATTGTTACGGGTATTACAGGCGCAAGCCAGATTACAATCATAAGTATAAGGACACTTAACAGTATGAACCTATAAGACAAATCGCAGTCTTTGGGATCTTGAGTCCGGACAGTATTTCTGTCATAGCTTTTTACGGTTTTTATAAAGGTATCAAAAATAAGCGGAAGTGATTTAATAAGGCTTATGATGCCACCTGCGGCAACGGCTCCGGCACCTATATATCTTATATATTGTGACCATATTTCATTGGATGTAAGCTCGCCGGCTGCCACAGTTGACGGAAAGATAATATTATCCCCGCCAAAGAAAGATATTAACGGCATAAGAACAAGCCATGCCAATATACCTCCGCTGAACATATACACCGATATTTTGAAACCGCAGATATATCCTACACCTGTAAGTGCCGGTAAAGCAGACAGTCCCACACCGGCACCCTTGTAAAAGGGAAGCTCCCAGTGCAGCTCGGAGGGAAGGAGCCTTAGTCCGTCGGATATGAACTTGTACAATGCAGACAATCCTAATCCCTTAAATACGGTAGAGGCAGAGCTGCCGCCTTTTTCGCCGGCAAGCAAAACTTCGGCACATGCCATTCCTTCGGGATATGGCAGGCTTTCCTTTTCTTTAACTATAAGTGCACGTCTCAGAGGTATCATAAACAGTACGCCCAACATACCGCCGCATAATGCAATCAGGAATATTTCAAGAAGTGACGGAGGGCTTTGCTCCCATTCCGAAGCCCACATAAAAAGTGCAGGGATAGTAAAGATGGAGCCGGCAGCCACGGATTCGCCGGCTGAACCTATGGTTTGTACCATATTGTTTTCAAGTACGGAACTGCGTCTTAAAATTACACGTATAATTCCCATGGATATTACAGCAGCAGGTATGGAAGCGGATACGGTCATACCTACCCTTAAACCTAAGTAGGCGTTGGCGCCGCTGAATACACATGCAAGCACTATTCCTGTTATTATGGCTGTAGGTGTCAGTTCTTGCTTTGGAAAATCCTCGCTATTTTTTTTATCCACAGTAAAATTCTCCTTTCGGCTTGCTATAAAATAAATTATTTTCATTATTTTCAATAAAATGTATACCTATATATGGAAAAAAATTATTAATTATTCAACTCTGCTGTTGATATTATGTTTGTTTTGCGGTAAAATATAAGAAGTATGCAATAAAGCTAAGATTTATGGAGGAGCATATGAAAAAAGTAGATTTAATTGTTCCCTGCTATAATGAAAGCCAGGTTGTCAATATATTTTTTGCGGAGGCTAAAAGGGTTACCGATGAGCTTTCCGGCTACCAGTTCAGCTTTATTTTTGTGGATGACGGCAGCAGTGACAATACATTGGAGCTTTTAAAGGGACTTGCAGACAGATATGACTGTGTGAAATACATTTCCTTTTCGCGAAATTTTGGAAAAGAGTCTGCCATGTATGCGGGGCTTAAAAACAGCACGGGAGACTATGTGGTTATACTTGATGCGGATCTGCAGCATCCGCCAAAGCTTATTCCCGAAATGCTTGAAGCCATGGAAGAAGGATATGACTGTTGTGCGGCAAACCGTGCCACCCGTGATGGCGACCCTGCACTTCGTACACTTTTTACAAGGGGCTTCTATAGACTGGTAAACAAGATATCAGAGGTGGACATGCCTGACGGTGCCGGTGATTTCAGGATGATGAACAGGGCTATGGTAAATGCGGTTATAGCCATGAGTGAGGTTCAACGCTTTTCAAAGGGTATATTCAGCTGGGTTGGCTTTAAAACCAAATGGATCAGTTTTGAAAATGTGGAGAGAGCGGCAGGTGTTACCAAGTGGAACTTCTGGAAACTGTTCAGCTATGCCATAGACGGTATAACGGCATTTTCGACTTTTCCACTGAAGATTGCCTCAGTATTGGGAGCAATTATTTCCGCATCCTCGTTTATTTATCTGTTCTATATCATTATCAAGACGATTTTTGTGGGTAAGGATGTACCGGGATATGCCTCAACCATTACTTTGATGCTGTTTATAGGCGGTATTATTATATTGTCCTGCGGTATTCTGGGCGAGTATGTAGCCAAGATATATATGGAGGTTAAAAACAGACCTGTGTATATCATACGGCAGACGAATGTTGATGAACCAAAGGATGATTACAGAGTATGAGCGGATTAATAGATAAAATTAAGGATTTTATAAAAAGCGAAGTTTTCAGATACCTGTTTTTCGGTGGACTGACTACAATAGTTAGCCTTGGCAGTTATTATCTGGCAGCCCTTGCCATAAGTGGTGGAGATGAGATGACAAGCCTGCAGGTGCAGGCGGCAAATATAATATCCTGGGTATTTGCGGTATCTTTTGCCTATATTACCAATAAGCTGTGGGTGTTTAATTCAAGGAGCTGCGACCTTAATGTAATACTGCGGGAGGTAACCTCCTTTGTTTCGGCAAGAATTTTTTCCCTTGCTGTTGAAGCGGGCTGGCTTTTTCTCTCGGTTGAGCTTATGGGTATCAATGACTTTGCGGCTAAGGTTATAGGGCAGTTTGTAGTAGTTGTGTTGAATTATATATTCAGCAAGCTGTTTATCTTTAAAAAAACTAACATTGGAGGTAACGACGTTGAAGGATAAGAAGGAAAATTTATTTTTCTCACTGCGATTTGTAATTATGACATTTGTGCTGACAGCGATGATTATGCTGCTCACCTATATTCTCAGAGGAGTGTATCCCTTTGGTGACAACATTGTTTTAAAGGTTGACCTTTATCATCAGTATGCGCCCTTTCATGAAGAACTCAGGAGCAGAATTTTAAACGGTCAAAGCCTTTTCTACAGCTGGGAAGGCGGTTTAGGTAAGGAGTTTATTACCCAGCTTGCATATTATACTGCAAGCCCAATCAGTTTCCTTATTTTGCTTTTCCCTCAAAGTGCCCTTCCTGAAGCTTTAGCGCTTTTTATTCTTATAAAAATTGCTTTTGCAGGTGCATTTTTTGCCTATTACATCAAGGCAAGCTTTGGTAAAAATGACTTGTCTGTAGTTGTATTTGGACTTCTTTATGCTTTTACCGCATATGTTACGGGATATTACTGGAATGTAATGTGGCTTGATGCGGTTGCGCTTTTCCCTATAGTAGCACTGGGAATTGAAAGACTTATTAAAGAAAATAAGCATCTTACTTACTGCATTTCCCTTGCACTTGTAATTATCATTAACTTCTATATTGCTTTCCTTGTTTGTGTATTTGCAGTGCTTTATTTCCTTGTTGTACTTTTTTCAAATTACAGCTGGAAAAAGGACAGGCAGATTATTATTAACAGGATGATCAAGTTTGCTGTTATTTCTCTGATAGCCGGCGGTATATCTATGTTCCTTACCATCCCTACAGCTATTGCGCTTTCTCATACGGATACCAGCGATACAAGTTTCCCTGCATTTGAGGTTTATGAAAATATATTCCAGCTGATTACCAACCATTTCGTTGGTGCAAGACCTGTTGTACTTGCTCGTAACGAGGACCTTCCAAATGTTTACAGCGGTGTAATGACTATGCTGCTTTTGCCATTCTATTTCTTTAATAAAAAGATTGAGCGCAAGGAAAAGGTTTTATATGCTGTATTGATTGCTTTTATGCTGCTTTGCAGCTGTATCAAGCCTTTGGACTATATGATCCACGGCTTCCATTTCCCATCAAACTTGCCTCACAGATATACCTTTATTTACAGCTTTGTGCTTATAGCTCTTGCTTATAAGGGTCTTATGAATATAAAGGGCGTCAATTTCAGCATAGTATACAAAGCTGCAATATTCTATGTTGTTTATATCTGTTTTACCGAGTTTGTGCTTGTACCTGCAACAGGAGAGATTGACAGGGTACTCGATAACCTTGATATTGTCTTAAATATTATATTTATGATAATTTATATCATTATCCTTTATTGCTATCGTGATGCGAGGACTAAGGCAGATCTGAAAAATGTTGTTATTGCGATGCTTGTATTTGTTGTGGCTGAAAACGCTTTTTCAAGTTATAACGGACTTGACAGAACCACAAGCAGGGATGCTTATGTCAAGTATATTGACTCTGCTGATGAAGCTGTTGCTTACCTCAATGAAAAAGAGGAGGGTAATTTCTACAGAACAGAGTTCAGAAGATTTACCACAATTAATGATGCTGCACTTTACCACTACAACGGATTTTCTCAGTTCTCATCCCTTGCAAGCGGTGGTATTTCAAATATGATCGGAAACCTCGGTATAGCGGCAACAGGTAACTCATACAGATACTATGACCCTACCTCACTTGTGGATGCTATGTTTAACATCAAGTATGTTATGAACAAGGCAAGTGATTCCGGCAACGGTGAAATTAAGAACGAAAGATATAACTATCTTGAGCAGTTCGGCAATGTCTGGATTTATGAAAATCCACGTACACTGCCTCTCGGTTTTATGGTTGACAACGATGTTAAGGATTGGATAACAAGTGATTCAATGCCTTTTGATGTACAGAACGATTTTATTACAAAGTCAACGGGTATAACTGATCCGATGTTTACCGATGTACCGCTTGACAGCTTTGATTATACTTATATGAATATAACCGAAAAGGAAAGTGAAAATGTCTATAAGTATGAGCTGACCGATCCTGCAAATCTTTCACTTGAGCCTACCGTTACCGTAAAGATTAAGTCTGACAAGGATCAGTATATGTTCCTCTATGTGGATGCAGGCAACGCCAAGAGAGTTAAGTATACAACTGCTACGGCTAATGAAGACAGGGAGCTTTCGGCAGGTAAAAGCTTGTTTGATATAGGTCACGTAAGCGAAGGTGAGGAAATTACCGTTACCTTTGCTCTTACCAATAAGGGTGAATTTGAAAAGACCTATCGTACAAGCGGTACCGTAAAGGTATACGCTGCAAGTTATGATGATGATGTATTCCAGCAGGCTTATGATATTCTTAACTCCAATACCTATGATATCACAGAGTTTACAGACACAAAGATTACAGGTACGGTTAATGCCGAAGAAGACGGACTTATGTTTACCTCAATACCTTATAATGCAGGTTGGAGCGTAACTGTAGACGGAAATGAAACCGAGCTGGTATCTATAGCCGAGGATGGTGTTATCGGTGTTGACATTCCGGCAGGTCAGCACGAGGTTGTCTTTAGCTTTAAGCCTCAAGGATTTTATTTGGGATGTGCTGTGTCGGTTGTGTCCTTGGCAGCAGCGGTTATTGTAACCTTGTTTGTCTTTAAAGAAAAGAAAAGGGATGAAGAACAGGAGTAATTAAAAGAAAGTATTTTATCCTAGGAAAAAAATGACAACTGACTTGTTTGGGCTGTTGAAAAGTCTACAGCCTAAACAAGTGTGAACAAAGCAATATTTGATGTATTTTAAAATGTAAAAATTGCGGCATAGCTTTTAGACTGTGCCGCAATTTTTATTTCTCTTAGACTTTTCTATTTAGAATGATAAGTGTTTTTCAATTAATGGGTAAATATATTTATACATAATAAAACCAACAAGACTGCCAAATATTGCTCCACAGATGACATCTGATGGGAAATGCACATATAAATACAGTCTGGAAAAGCTTATTAAAAACGCTAAAATAAATGCGGCAATACCAAGTCGTTTTTCGGTACACCCTATTATTACCGCACTTATAAAAGATGCTGTCGTATGCCCCGATGGAAAGGAATAATCGGTGGGCATTGGAATAAGAAGCTCTACCGGATATATCCAACAGGGTCTTGGTCTTGCAAACAGATTTTTTAACACGACATTTGTACATAAAGCACCAACAGCTAAAGCTGCAAGCAGTATCAGTCCGTTTTTTCGGTAATTATGGTGTGTCAGCATCAGTATGGCAACCCCAATCCATACGATGCCTTTGTTTCCCAATGAAGTTATCAAAGGCATTAGCATATCCAATAAATTGCAGGAAAAAGTATTATATATGTAATTAAGTATTGAAAAGTCAATGTTATTTAAATAAACCATCATAAACCTCTCATATATCATTTTGTTAAAGTGAAAAGGCGTCTTAGCATAGAACTTATCTATAAGACACCTTTTGAAGTTTAAATCAATAATAATAAAGTACCTATTACAATTAAAACTAAGCCGATAAATGCTTTAAGTGACAGTTTTTCTTTCAGAATAAAATATGAAAAGGCAATGGTAATTACAATGCTGAGCTTGTCAATAGGTACAACGACACTTGCAAGACCGTCCTGAAGAGCCTTATAGTAACATAGCCAAGAAAGTCCTGTTGTTATTCCGGAAAAACATATGAACAGCATACTTTTTCCGTCAATATTTTTTAATTTATCCTTTTTGCCTGTAGCAAAAACAACTACCCAAGCCATAATCAGTACAACAACAGTCCTTATTGCAGTGCCTAAGTTTGACTCAATGTCGCTTATGCCTATTTTTCCCAGTATTGCGGTTAAACTCGCAAACACTGCCGATAAAATTGCAAATATGAGCCAGCTGCTGCCCATAGCTTTCTTAGTATTTTCCTTTTTTGTTATCATCATATAGGTGCCTATGCCTATGGAAAGTATACTTATAATCTTTAATATTCCAAGTCCCTCTCCGAGAAAGAAAAAAGCCATAAGCATTGTAAGTACTGTGCTGGATTTATCTATGGGAGTGACCTTGTTTACATCTCCCAGTTGAAGTGCTTTAAAATAGCAGAGCCAACTGCCTCCTGTAGCAAGTCCGGACAGAATAAGAAATATAAGTGTTTTTGATGAAATAGTTGTAATGCTGTCCACAGAGCCTACCAAGAAAGTCATAATCCATGAAAAAATCAATATTATTATTGTTCTTATTGCAGTAGCTACGTCCGAATCGGTATTTTTTATGCCGATTTTTGCAAGTATGGCAGTAATGCCTGCAAATAAAGCTGAACCAAACGCAAATGCAATCCACATATTGTTCACCCTTCGTAATTATTGTTATATGTTTACCTTGTTTAAATTGTATACAAGTTATATTATTTCCATATACGTTTTTTTTAATTGGTTTCAATTAATAAAAAAGCTGTTGTCAATAGATTAATTTTTCTATGTACAACAACTTTTCAGTGCTTTATTCGGTTTTTTCCAGCCAGCTTATATAGTCAATTATAGCATTTTCAACAACAAACTTAGGTTCCCAGTTTATTGTTCGTTTTGCAAGCTGAATGTTGGCATAGGAGCCGCTGATGTCTCCTTTGCGGCGGGGACCGATTTTAACGGGGATTTTTTCTCCTGTAATATTTTCAAATGCCATTATAAACTCTCTTACGGTTACATCAACGCCGGAGCCGATGTTAAGTGAAAGATAGTCGCTGTATTCCTTGCCTGCACGAGGAAAAGCCTCGTCGAAATTTTCGGCTGCAAGTACATTTGCCATAGCTACGTCCCATATGTGTATATAGTCACGTACACAGGTGCCGTCACGAGTGCCCCAGTCATCACCGGATATAATAAAGCAGGTTTCCTGATTATTTACCACTTTAACAAGTCCGCTTATTATGTTGCCGGAAAGATAGCTTTTGCCGCAGCGCCCTTGGGGATCCGCACCTATAGGATTGAAGTAGCGGAGTGTTATACACTTCATATCATAGGCATCACAGAAGTCTTTTAAAATCATTTCTGTAATGTATTTACTTCTTCCAAAGGGACTGCGTGGCTTAATAGGTGAGTGCTCAGTTACCATATAGCCCGGCACATTGTCATATACTGCTGCGGAGGAAGCAAATATTATTTTCCTGAGTCCAAGGTCCCGCAGGTTTTTAAACAGCTCCATTGTCTGTACAACGTTAGTGGAGTAGTACTCATAGGGATTATAAACGGAGTCAAATACAGAGCCTTTTTCTGCACAATGGATTACCAGTTCTATATCCTTATGTTCTTCAAATATTTTTGCCAATAAAGCCTTGTCAGATATATCACCGTGGTAAAAAAAACATCCGGGTATGTTAAGCTCATCTGTAATATCGGCACTGTCTATAATAACCGCTTGATGCCCCTTATCGGAAAAGGCATAGCTGATTGCGCTGCCGATATAACCGGCACCGCCGGTAATTAAAACCTTCATAGTAACACTCCTTTGTTTGGATAAGTTTAGACGTTTTTACTTATTGTGTATGTTTTCAGCTTATTAACTGCTGATATATTTCCTCTGTACTTAATGATCTTTGAATTGAGGCAGATTATCTGCCTTTTTTGGAATAAAATATATTTTACGGCAAATTTGAAGAAATTTCAATACTTTTTTAATAAAAAATGACTGTGCTTACTTAATATGCTGACACAGTCATTTTTTGCTTTTATTCGTATCTGAGTGCTTCTATTGGGTCAAGCCTTGCTGCCTTTCGTGCGGGATATACGCCGAATATTATACCTATTGCACAGGAAATGGAAACGGCAAATATAATTGACTGCGCTGAAACAACGCTGCTTACTCCCATAAAGTGTCCTGCAAGCATACCCATAAGCCAGCCGAAAAATATACCTAATATACCGCCCAGGAATGTCAATATAATTGCCTCGGTTACAAACTGCATCATTATGTCACGGTTTTTGGCACCTATAGATTTTCTTATGCCTATTTCACGGGTGCGTTCTGTAACAGTTACCATCATTATATTCATAACACCTATACCTCCGACGATGAGAGATATTGCAGCAACACCGCTTATAAGTAAGGTAACGGTGCCCGTAACGCTGTTCATAGCCTCCAGCTGTTCGGAAGTGCTGACAGCTGTATACTTTTCGCTTGTGTCGTGAAAATCATCAAGGACAGCAATAAGTTCTTCACATAAAGACTCGGAGTTGTCGGGGTCTTCTGCTATAAGAGTGATATTGGATAGAGTTTTTTCGCCGAAAAGACGCTGCACGGTAGATATAGGCATTGTTATTTCCTCGGGATATTCGTTGTCACTGAGGGATTCCGAAGATGTCTGAGTATTTTCCACTATACCTATAACTGTATATTTTTTCGTGCCCTTCCATGACTTTATGGAAATTTTTTCGCCCACTACACTTTGGTCGCAATAGCCGAATACCTTTTGGGCAGTGGTATCGGTTATTATTGCAACGGAGCTTTTATTGTCAACATCGCTGTCTGTGATGTACCTGCCGTACAGCAGCGTAGGACTTGCTATATTTTGATAATCGGAGGTTACTCCCGATATTGAGGCGGTGTTTGTTTCCTTTGGATCAAGCAGCTTTATGCTGAAGTAACTGCCGGAATATACGGGAGATATATACTTTACACCGTTGACTGTTTTCAACAGTTCGTAATCATCAAGTGTAAGTGAGTCGCTGGTACGAATGTTCCTTGGTGAATTGCTCCTCAATGAAACCGTTATTTTACCTACACCCAGGCTGTCAAACTGTTCCGTAATTTCCTGCTGGCTTCCGTTGCCTACGGATGTGATGGCAATTACCGAAGCGATGCCTATAATAATACCAAGCATTGTAAGGATAGTACGCATCTTATTTGACAGTACATTTACAAGGGCGGATTTTAAGTTTTCAAATAAGTTCAAGATACCACGCCTCCTAAGCTGTTTGCAATCATAGGATTTTCAACGGGCTTATCGGAGATAAGGTGACCGTCTTTAAAGGTTACAATCCTTTTTGTGTACATGGCAACATCCGGCTCGTGAGTTACCATTACTATTGTAGCTCCGTCTGCATTAAGCTTCTGAAATATTTCTATAATTTCGATGGTTGACTTGGAGTCAAGGTTGCCGGTAGGCTCATCGGCAAGAATAATGCTTGGATTGCCTGCGATTGCTCTTGCGATTGCAACTCTCTGTCTTTGTCCGCCCGAAAGTTCGTTGGGTTTGTGGGTCATTCTGTGGGTCAGTCCCACAATATCAAGTGCTTCTATTGCACGCTTCCGCCTTTCCGATGCAGATACTCCTCCGTAAATCATTGGCAGTTCTACGTTCTCGATGGAAGTAAGTTTGGGCAGAAGGTTAAAGCTCTGAAATACAAAGCCTATTTTTTTGTTCCTTATTTCCGAAAGCTGATTGTCATTCATTTTTGATACATCTATGTTATCAAGTAAATATCTGCCTGATGTAGGTTTATCAAGGCAGCCAAGTATGTTCATCATAGTAGATTTGCCTGAGCCGGAGGAGCCCATGATGGAGACAAACTCACCTTCCTCCACCCGGAGGCATATTCCCTCCAGCGCCAGCACCTCCAAAGCCCCCTGACGGTAACATTTGGTCAGATCCTTGATTTCTATCATCGCTGTTTCTCTCCTCACTGTTTTGATTTGCCGCAGGTGCGGCGGTGCTTAATTCGTCAAGTGACATACCGTCTGCCATATTGCTGCTTATGCTTGATACTATTGTGTCGCCTTCATTAAGCCCTGATATTATTTCAATATTGGTTTCATCTGTTTCACCGGTTTCAACAACAGTCCTTTTAAGCACATTGTTTTCAACTCTATATACATAGCTTTCATTTGACTTTGCATCTGTGCCTACAGCTGATGAAGGTACGCAAAGTACCCCTGAGCTGTTGGAAGTAACTATTTCAAGGTCAAGATTGTAGTTCTGCTTTAATATGCCGTCAGGATTATCAACGGATATTTCAATAGGCACTACTGTTTCCGAGCCCATATTGGAGTCGGCATTGGAAGCGGTTATGTTTATCTTTGTTATTTCTCCCGTATATACTTTGCCTTCAAGACCGTCAGAGGTCATGGTTACGCTTTGCCCCAGTTCCAGCAAAGGTGCGTCATATTCTTCAATGTTTGCGGTAACTATCAGGTCGTTAAGGTCCGCTATCTTAAGCATTACGGTGTTTTCTTCGGTGTATGTACCTTCGTCAATGCACACTTCGGTTACGACCCCGTCTACCGGTGCATAGGTTGAGTATACTATGTCATTCAAATCCTTTTGTGCATCCGAAAGGGTGTCATTAAGCCCCTGCAAAGTAAGTTCCTGTTGCGCAATTTGAATCTGTGTTTCCTCAAGGTTCAGCTTGTTTACAGCCTCATCCAGAGAAGTTTTGGCAACATCCAAATTGTTTTGTGCTGTTGTAACGTTCATTTCAGCACTTTCAAGCTGAATGTTAAGTGATTCAAGTGTGTCGATTGCATTGTTATAGGTTTGCTCTGCTCTTTCGCAGTCGGTTACGCCGGTATCATACTCACTTTGAGCAATTCCGCCTACTGTGAGCAGCTGTGCATTGTCGGAAACGGCTTTTTGTGCATCTTCCCAATCCTTTTTTGCGTTTGCAATTTCAGTTTGCTGCTGCTGTATCTGGGTATTAATGGTAGTGACATTGTTTTGTGCTTCTTTCAGTGAATTTTCACTGCTTGTCACTTCATTTTGCAGCCTTTTCAGTTCAGAGTCGGTGGTGGGCATTTCCAGACTTTGCAAATTAAGCTGAGCATTCTCGATTTCCCTGTTGGTATCCCTTATCTTGTTTTCCAGTTCCTCAACACTGTCATCCGTATCATAGGTGACAAGAAGCTGTCCCGCTGTTACGGAGTCGCCCTCTTCTACGTGAAATTCCTTTACCTTGTTTGTTTCGCCCTCCGCATATACTTCTACCTCGTTGTTAAGCATTACTGTGCCGCTGGCAGTGATGGTGTTGATTATGTCTCCGGTACTTACTTCGGAAACTAAACTGTCACGGGGGATGCCACCGGGTCTTTCCATGGCAGGGCTGCTGAAACGCTTGTATGCATAAAATCCTCCCCCTGCCACAGCTGCCACAACTACAAGAGCTATGCCTCTTTTTAAAAGCTTGTGCAAGCTAATCACTCCTATCATTTAAGTTTGATTTCATTATAGACAGGAGAATTTAAGTCTTAATTAGATATAGATTAGAATTGAATGAGAAGGCTTACGAAATCTTAAATTATGGTAAATTGATTTTTCCTGTATTCTATTATTCCTTCTTCACGCAGCTTGGAAAGCACATTGCTGAGGGCGCTCCTGTCACAGGCGAGGTAGTCTGCAAGCTGCTGACGATCAAAAGGTATGAAAAACTCCTTGCCGTGTTCACTGCATATGGAATACAGATAAGATAATATCTTTTCACGAAGAGAACGCTGTGAAAGACATTCTATTCTTTCGGTGAGGAAAACATTGCGCCTTGCAAATACCGTAAGCATATTACAGGCAAGCTGTCCCGTTATGTCCTTGCAATCTATCCATATTACACTGCTCTCTGCCGCTGCAAATACATCTACTGCAGAGGGGAGAGAGGAAAAGGCGAAGGCTTCATAAAATAATTCCCCTGTATTGACCTCAGTCAGAAGTACTTTGTTTCCGTTTATATCTGTTTTTGTTATATCCAGTTTTCCCGTTTCGACTATACCTATTTTATTGCAGACGTCGCCGTGCATTATTACGTGGCTGTTTTTTTTATACTGTTGATGCATCGTGTTGATGCTTAATATTTCCTTTTCGCTTATATTGTTAAAAATCGTAAGTGATTTAATAAAATCAAGTGTCATTTTTTCTCCTTTTGTTGTAATTACAACATATTTTTTAGCTGTATTCTAATATAATTAACTCACAAAGTCAATATTGAGAGGTGTATATTATGATAAGAAGAATTATTAAGATAGACAGGGAGCTTTGCAACGGCTGCGGTCTTTGCGCCAAAGCCTGTCATGAGGGAGCTATTGCCATGGTAAACGGTAAGGCAACCCTTACAAGGGAAGATTATTGCGATGGGTTGGGTGACTGCCTTCCTGTATGTCCCGTAAACGCAATTACCTTTGAGGAAAGGGAAGCCCCTGCGTATAATGAAGCGGCGGTCAAGGCGGCTATGGCTGCTAAAAAGGAAGGCGGTTGTCCCGGCTCACGTTCGGTAAGCCTTAAGCCGGAAGGAGAGGTGAACGCACCTGCGGCAAGCATGCTGGGTCAGTGGCCTGTGCAGATTAACCTCGTACCCGTAACAGCACCATATTTTGAAAATGCGGATATTCTGATTGCGGCGGATTGTACTGCCTATGCCTATGGTGCTTTTCATAATGATTTTATAAAAGACAGGGTTACGCTTATAGGCTGTCCCAAGCTTGACAGTGTTGATTACAGCGAAAAGCTTTCGGCAATATTTGCAAATAACAATATAAACAGCATTACCGTTGTGCGTATGCAGGTACCATGCTGCGGCGGTATTGAGTATGCAGTGAAAAATGCGGCAGAGGCAAGCGGTAAGGAAATACCTGTTAAAGTATATACGATTTCTTTGGAGGGCAAACTTATTTGATGTAAAAATTATACGTTTTATACATTCTGACGCCACTTTATCGATTTAATTATTATTGTAAATGTAATAAAAATATGTTAAAATCAATATACAGTTAATGAGAGGAAGTGAGCGTTATGTCAGATATGAATATACAATGGTATCCGGGGCATATGACCAAAACAAGGCGTATGATGGATGAAAACATCAAGCTGGTGGATATAGTCATTGAACTGCTTGATGCAAGGATACCCTACAGCAGTAAAAACCCTGAAATAGATAACCTGGCACGAAATAAAAAGCGTATTATTATTTTAAATAAGGCTGATTTGGCAGATGATAATAAAACTGCCCTTTGGAGCGAATATTTTGAGGCTAAGGATTTCAGAGTAATTAAGGTCAATTCTATCACCGGCAGCGGTATAAAGGACATAAGCAATGTTGCTGCCGACCTTATGGCAGAAAAGCTCGAACGATTGAGAAAGCGTGGAAGGATATTTACCCCTACAAGGGCTATGATAGTAGGTATACCGAACGTGGGTAAGTCCACCCTTATTAATAAGCTTGTGGGCAGAAATATGGCAAAGACCGGTGACAGACCGGGTGTAACTAGGGCAAAGCAATGGGTAAAAATACGCCGTGACTTTGAGCTTCTGGATACGCCGGGTATACTCTGGCCAAAGTTTGAGGATAAGGCGGTGGGTATGAAACTTGCCTTTACAGGTGCGGTAAATGACAATATCATTGATCTGGAAGAACTTAGCGTTAATCTGATTGAGTATCTTGACCGTCTTTATCCCGATGCCGTTAAGGAACGCTACGGCGTTGAATATACATCTGAGGATACGGGCTTTGATATTTTAAAGAAGATAAGTGAGGTAAGGGGCTTTAAGGCAAAGGGCGGTGAGCCTGATACAAAGAGGGCGGCAACTATCCTCTTGGATGAGTTCAGGGCGGCAAAGCTCGGCAGAATAACCCTTGAGGTTCCGGAAAATATAACAGATTAAAAAATTCCAAATTTTTACTGCATATTAGCTCTGGGAAAGGCTCATACTAATCTTGCGGTGATAAAGCCGCAGTACTTGACCGCTGTATATAGGAATGTAACGGCTACAGGCTTAAATACAGCAGTCATAGCTTATTAAGGAGGTACTTTCTATGGAGAGTAACAGAAGCGACAACAGGTCACAGAGATCTGACAGACAGTCAGACAGATCCAACCAGTCACGCTCTAACAGAGTTGAGTTTGCAAATGAGCTTGATATGGATATGGATAAGAAGAGTGACAATTGCTCCGAAAAGTCAAGCAGAAGAAGCAGATAAGACTGCGAAAAGTATCACTGAAGGGTCGTCCCTGTTGGGGCGGCTCTTTCTGTATTTGTGAACCGGAAGAGAGTAATTCTGCACCGCAAAAAAGTAATGCGGACAGCCCAAGGGGCTGGCTTTTGCGAAGCAAAAGTGCTTTTTGTGCACCGCAAAAAAGTAATGCGGACAGCCCAAAGGGCTGGCTTTTGCGAAGCAAAAGTGCTTTTCGGGCGGCGAAGCCGACTTTTTAACGAAGTTAAAAAGTTCTGATTTGCGTTTGACAAAAAGATATGTATGATGTATACTAATAAATATAAGTTAATAAATTGTTTTGCAGGGGGACTGTTTATCAGTTGAGAAGGTTAAAACCTGACCCTTTGAACCTGTCGGTT
>CALWRD010000006.1 GCA_944383875.1 uncultured Clostridia bacterium
CAATGCAGATGCTTGAAACAAGCTACAACTATGGTATAGATGTGATGGTGGCAACACCTCACTTTTATATAAGACACACTGATGTGGAAAGCTTTTTGCGGCATAGGAAGGACTCTTACCGGGCGCTTATGCACAAGGCAAAAAGCAGAAATACTCCGATACCGGATATTCGGCTCGGAGCGGAAGTGTTCTACTTTACCGGTATATCCGCCCTTGAGGATCTGGACAAGCTGTGTATAGAGGGCACGAAATATCTTTTACTTGAAATGCCTTTTATGGAGTGGTCGGAAAAGGTTATAGCAGAGGTTGAAAAAATCGTCTATGATCGTTCCATTACTCCGATTATAGCCCATTTGGATCGCTATCTTGCCTTTCAGGCTCACAATGATTATGTGATGGATCTGATCCGCCTAGGTGCCGTCATACAGATGAACGGTGACTATGTAAACGGGCTTTTTACAAGGAAAAACGCTATCAGCCTGATAGAAGATGAGGTGGTAAACCTGTTGGGCTCGGACTGCCATAATATGCAGAAAAGAGCTCCTAATCTTGACAAGACTTTCAGCATTATAAGGCGAAAATGCGGTCAGGAGGTGCTTGACAGGATTGATAGCTGCGGGCGCAGGATTTTAAACCTGTAGTTTAAGGCTGCACCCTGTAAAAATTTTAGGAAAGGAGCTTTATTTGAAGGAAAAAGATAAGAAAAAATCCCACAGGGTTTTAAAGGTTCTGCTTGGCTTAGTTGTTGTTATTATAATTGCGCTGATAGCTCTTGCCGTGTGGCAGAGGGATAATATTTCCGCTTTTATTAAGGCGCAGAATGAAACACAGGAAAGCATAGCAGAGGAAATAAGTGCTTCTAAGGCAAATACCCAAAAGGAAATAGAAAAGTATAACATACCCATTAAGAGAGACTTTACTCTTGAAGAAGAGGAAGCTATCCGAAAGGGTACCTTAAGTGTTGAAGAAGCTGTCAGCAGAATCATGGGTACCGATTCCACGGATGAGGATATGGCTCAGCAGTCTGATGGAACAGATGATGCATCCCCATCAGATACTTCCGGCGGACAAACTTCCGGTCAGGAGCTTACGGAGGAACAACAGATAGTTACCGACTCTCTTAAGGAGCTTTATTCCCTTAAGGCATATTACATCGGTCAGCTTGGTGTGGTGGAAAATGACTTAAAGGCACAGTATAAGGCAGAAGTCGGTACTACATTCAATGCTACCGCAGTTGCCGGTATTGTACAAAAGAATATGTCAAGAATAATGAACTTGGAAAGTGAATGTGATGATAAGGTCTATTCGGTCCTTGACAATATGCGCAGTGAGCTTGAGGCGATAGGTGCCGATACCTCCATTGTGGATGTGGCAGAGGATTCCTATGTAAACGAAAAGAGCCTTAGGAAATCATACTACTTAAGTCTATACAAATAAAATTTATATATAAATTGGGAGGAATTTATAATGAAAAAGAAAATCTTATGCTTATCTTTGGCAACAGTTATGAGCTTGGGCATGGCAACAAGTGCATTTGCAAGGGTTGGATCCGGTGATGTAAACAGTGACGGTAACCTTACAGCAAACGACAGTTCCATGATCCTTCAGTATGTTCTTGATAATACTTATTCAGGAAGTGAAACGGAAACCTTTGATTTATATGAAGCTAACTATGACGGTTCCCTTATAGAAGGCTCATACAATGATCAGATCACAGCTAATGATGCTGCTATGGTTCTTCAGGATAACCTTTTCAAGGAAACTGCCCTTTACATGGATGTAACTCTTGGTCAGGGCGATACCGCTGTTACCTTTACCGATACTATTGACGGTACAGAAACCGTTCAGGAATATGTTGACAATATTATGGGCGGTAACTTTGATGCTCAGCTTGAGGCAAGCGTTGATAAGTTCAACGTATTTATGGACAATGTTGTATTCTCAGGTGTAAGCGGCAATGAAACTTCTATCAGAACCGACCTTGGTTGGTCTAAGTTTGAAAATGCTGTTAGTGATTGTATTACAGATCAGGATGCATTCAATGCCCTTAAGATCGGTGATACAAGATTCACTACAGCTCAGGAGCTTAAGGACTACTATGCAACAGTTAAGCAGGCATTTGCTCCTACTATCAGCAGCGATGCTATCCGTTCAACTAAGGATAAGTTCGTAGCTATCACAGGCAGTGACTACGTTACCCTTACAGGCGACGGCACAACTATCACTCTTGATCAGTTGTTTGATATGGTAGCTGAAAACAACCTTCAGGCTTATGACACAGTTACTATCAACGACCTTAGAGATACTTTCGGTGACCACATTGTGATTTCTGCTGTAAGCAATACAGGTGTTGAAAACACAATGACTATTGAATTTGCAAGAAGATAATCGTCACAATAATAAATAGTTGAATATTGCCCTATGGTTATTTTCTTTCCATAGGGCATTTTCATATATAGCAGTAATTCCGGACTTTTGACAGTCTCAGCGGTATGCTGCTTTAAGTAGTTTTGTTAAAATAAAAGGAGGCTTTCAAAAATGAAAAGTTTTTTAACCGCCTTTCTTACCATTGCCATAGCAGTATGTACCTGTGCAAGCGTAATGGCGGCGGATACCCCTGTGTTCAGCGATGTTGACGAAACAAGCCCGCAGGGACAGGCTATCATAAAGATGTATAACAAGGGTTATCTTGCAGGTTATAATGACGGTACTTTCCGCCCTGACGGAGAGGTGACCCGTGCCGAGCTTGTCAGGATAATCAATCAGGTTTTTGGCTATACGGAAAATGAAAATCTCAATACCACTGATTTTGCGGATAACGCAAATACAAACGCATGGTATTACAGCGATGTCAGGATAGCACAGCAAATGGGCTATATCAGCGGTTTCGGTGATAATACTTTCAGACCTCAGGACAATTTCACCCGTCAGCAGGCGTGTGTTGTGCTTACCATTATTACAAACGCAACCTTGGGAGCAAATACGGTTTCCATCTCCGACGAGGTTTCACCATGGGCTCTCAATTACGTAAATGCTGCCGTTAATTCCGGTCTTTTTGATCTTGAAGCGGGAAATACTTTCCGTGCAATGCAGAACATCACAAGGGGTGAGCTTTGTGTTGCATTAGCGGATTTTGTTGATGATGAGGAATCTACCACTGAGGCGGCTACAGAAACCACTACCGACAGCGAGGAAACGGAAACCACCACAAGACGCTCTTCAAGCTCCGGCGGTGGCGGCAGCCGTCCATCTTCAAATACAACAACAACCACCACAGAGGCAGTTACCGAAACAACGACCGAAGCTGCCACAACAGTAACTACAGAGGAATCCACGGAGATTACAACCGGCGAAGTTGCGGTCAGCGATGAGCTTCTTACTGCCGTAAGACGTACAGCAAGGAACCTGACAAGATATGTTGTGCCTAACTGTTCCTCTGACCCTCAAAAAGCGGTTGCAAACGACATAGCAAGTGCTATGAACTCTTTTATTGCTGACAATTCCTTTGATGTTGAAAGCGCTGCAAATGTTGCTATGGAGGATTACCGTGCCCTGAGCTCAAGCGAAAAAACGGAGCTGCAAAACCTTATTATACGTTACTGTGCTATGTCCGACCTTGTTTTGCTGAGGGATACATTCTTCCCCGGTCTTACCTACTAAATGAAAGCGATATTTAAGTTTCCCTTTGCAACGGTTTTAATCATAGCCTTTATTTGGCTGCATTCGTCAATGCCGGCAAGTGAGTCCTCGGCAGAAAGCGGCTTTTTCCTGAGCCTCATAGAGTCAGTTATAGGCAGCGGCATCATAACAGAGCATCTGCTGAGAAAAGCAGCCCATTTTACCGAATATATGCTTCTTGGCGCAGCTGCCTGTTATGATGCAAGGCGCCTTGGGACAAAAGGTTTTTTTTCGGCAGTCCTGCCTATGTATGTCTGCCTGTTTACGGCTGTTGCCGATGAAAGCATACAGCTGTTTTCGGCGGGAAGGTCATCTCTGCTTACCGATGTGTGGATTGATCACTCAGGCAGCTTAACGGGTATTGCCATAGTATTTATTGTTTTAAAGATTTACAGACGATATACAAAGACCTCCCAAGTTTAACGGGAGGTCTCAGGCTGTCAAAAAGTCGACAGCCTTGCAAGAAAAGCCGATCTTTGGGCTGTCCGCATTATTTTTTGCGGTGCAGAAAATGCCTGCATTTCTTGCAGTAGGGGTACTTACGTACCTATCAAGGAAGTAACAACCCGTGCCCGTGCAAACTTTACCACCACAAGCCGACTTCCCTTTATAAACTACTCTCTGCTTGACCATCTTAATGACATCTCTCCAAGACCCGTTTTGTTAATTATCGGTGAAAATGCCCATTCAAGGTATTTCAGTGAGGATGTATATGAGGAAATTACGGGACCTAAGGAGCTTTATGTAGTGTCTGATGCAAACCATATTGATTTGTATGAAGATACATCAAAGATTCCTTTTGATAAGCCGGAAAGTTTCTTTAATGATGGCTTTGAAAGCTGATATTAAAATAGTGTTTTAAGGATAATAACAGGGCTGAATGCAAATGAAATTAACTTGTATTCAGCCCTGTTTTTTCTTGAATATAGTGATAATTTAAAGCAAAAAGGGCATTGCACAAGTTTCATGTACCTGTTTAATACCCTGTATATTGCAATCAGAGACTCCAATTCTCACCTTGGGTTTGAAGCGCCAGCATACGGCTGTAGATTCCGCCTGATTCAGCAAGTTCCTGAGGTTTACCCATTTCGGCAACCCTGCCCTTTTCAAGCACAATTATTTTGTCCGCACCTGCAACGGTACGCATACGGTGGGCTATTATCAACACGGTTTTATCCTTTATCAGCCTTGACAGTGCGCCTTGTATAAGTGTTTCGTTTTCCACGTCAAGGGAGGCTGTTGCCTCATCAAGGAGTATTATGGGTGCATCCTTTAAAAAAGCCCTTGCTATGGATATGCGCTGTCTTTCACCTCCGGAAAGGGTGCAGCCGTTTTCGCCTATCAGGCTGTTCCATTTATCCGGCAGTTTTTCTATGAACTCGGTACAGTTTGCCAGTTTTGCCGCTGCCTTTACTTCATCATCGGTGGCGTCCTTTCTGCCTATGCGGATATTTTCGGTAACGGTATTATTAAACAGGGTAACGTCCTGAAATACAATGGAATAGAGTGAAAGCAGTGTTTCCGGTTCCACAGTGGCAACGTCCATACCACCTACGGTTATTCTGCCCCTGTCAACGTCCCAAAACCGTGATGCAAGCCTTGACGCTGTTGTTTTGCCGCCTCCCGAAGGACCCACAAGGGCGGTTACCTCACCCTGCTTAGCCGTAAAGCTGACGTTGTTAAGTACAGGTTCGCCGTTTTCATAGGCAAAGCTCACATTGTTAAAGGTTATGTCGCAGCCCTTGTTGGTCAGTACAGGCTTACCCTCCTGCACATAGTGATCAAATATCTCATTCATACGTGCAATGTTGGTTCCTGTGGATATTACGGCGGCCAGATTTTGCAGGGCGCTCTGGAGCGGGTCGTAAAGCCTTGATACCACCAAAAGGTACATAAAGAAGGTAAGTATATCAAGGCTTCCGTCAATAAGCAGTACAGAGCCTGCAAGTGCAACGGAAGCAATGCCAAGCTTTAAAATAAGTGTTGCAGATACAACAAACACTGCCGTTCCAAGCTCGGAGATGATTGCACGATTTTCAACCGCCTTTATTTTTTTTGTAAGTCCGATTATATAGCCCCTTTCGGCATTGTTGCTTTTAAGATCCCTCAGACACTCTATGTATTCCTGTATGCCGTCGGCACAAGTCATCTTTGCTTCCATCTGTCTGTTGTTAAGGGCGCGCTGTACCCTTGCCGACAGTGCAACTATCCCAAAGGAAACAGGCAGTACCCACAGTGCGGCAAGCGCCATACGCCAATCTACCGCAAACAGGCTTACGGCAACAATTACGGTGGATATTGTTGCTCCAACCAGTTCCGGTATAAAGTGGGAAAATGCCGTTTCCAAAAAGGCACAGTCAGCCATCAGCGTACTTGTCAGGTCAGCAAGATCCTTTTTTCCAAAGTAGGACAGAGGCAGTTTGCGCAGCTTTTCGGCAAGGGAAATACGTCTTACTCCGCTTTCGGTGTATGTTGCAAAGTAGGTTCCGTTGTATTGAAACCATGTTGTAATCATTATAAAAGCAACACAGAATACACAGCCTACAGCATAGTATATACCGTGTCCCTTGGCTACTCCGCCGTTTAACAGTTCTCCCACCAGCAAATACAGTATACCTACGGGAAACATCAGTGAAATATAGTGAAATACGCAGGCTGTACAGCCCTTGATCAAGTCCTTTGCACCCTGCTCGGACAAAGCGAATTTTCTTTGCAGCTTTTTTATCATATTGCTCCCTCCCTTTCTACTCTCCAGCTTACCGAGGTTTGATAACTGCGCCACATGGAGGCGTACAGTCCATTTGCAGCCCTAAGTTCATTGTGTGTACCGCTTTCTGCTATTTTACCGTCTTTGAGCACATATATTTTGTCCGCATTGACTACGGTGGACAGCCTGTGGGCTATCATAATAACAGTCTTTTTTCTTGCAAGGGAGCTGAAAGCTGCCTGTACACGAGTTTCATTATCCGGATCGGCGAAGGCTGTTGCCTCGTCAAGGATCACTATGGGAGCATCTTTAAGCATTACCCTTGCTATAGCTATTCTCTGCTGTTCACCGCCGGAAAGATATACTCCTTTGGTGCCGATTACGGTATCCACCCCTTGGGGGAATTTCTCTATTATGTCGCTGGACTGTGCTTCTTTGAGTGCGGTCATAACTTCCTCGCGGCTTGCATCCGGTTTTGCCATACGTACATTTTCAAGTATACTGCCCTTGATGAGATGACTGTTCTGGAATACAAAGGAAACGGTATCCATTAATTTATCCTTTTCTATCTCCTTTACGTCAACGCCCCCTATCAGTACCCTTCCGCTTTGGGGATCAAAAAATCTTGCAATTATGTTGGCAAGGGTGGTCTTGCCTCCGCCGGATGGTCCCACAAGGGCAACGGTGCTGCCGGCGGGTATCTTAAGGGAAACTCCGTCAAGGGCGTTCTTTTCCCCGTCATAACTGTACTTTATGTCTATTAGTTCCACCGAGCCGTCGGCGGGAGTTTCAGGCATCGGGGATTGTGGCAGAGGCTTAAGGTCAAGTACGGTTTTGATACGTTTAATTGCATCCCCCACTATCATTGAGTCCTCGCTCTGGAACATTATCCTTGTAAGGGTCAGAGATATGATAGGTGTTATGATTATATAAAACAGAAGGTTTAACAGAAATTCGCTTGTAACATTATCCACGGTCAGCAGCAGTGCTCCCGCCGTAAGGAATACAAATACGCTGTTGATTGCTGCGGTGTAGCATATCATAGGCATACGCAGCTCCTTTGTGTAGGCGATCACCCACTTGCCGTATCTGTCTATGGATGCCTTAAACCGTTTGAAAGTATATATGCTTTGCCCAAAGGTTTTTACCACGGGTATTCCTCTTACGTACTCCACAGCCTCGTTTGACATATCGTCAAGGGCGTTTTGGTATTCCTCCATTTTTTGACGCATACTTTTGCCTGTCATCCGCATCATAATGATAAAGCCGAGAAGTACGGGAACAAGACTTAGCAGTCCCAATAATGGGTCAAATACAAAAAGCAGTACAAGCAACCCTATGGGTGTTGCTATTGCATTTGCCGAGTCCGGCAGTCGATGGGCAAGATAGGTTTCGGAGGCGGCTGTAGTTTCATTTACGATTTTACGCAGCTTTCCGCTGCCGAAGTCCTCCACAAAGCCCACAGGCAGAGTCGCCATATGCTTAACGGATGCCAAACGTAGATTTGTGGCAATCCTAAAAGCCGCAAGGTGTGAGCAGAGCAGGGCGGCTATGTATATTAACACGGATAGTACGGCAAAGCCTACCGCTGCCCATCCGTTGCTTACCAGCCCCTGAGCTTTGGAAAAGTCGGGAGCACATTCAAGCACCTCTTTTATTATCCTCCATATGTACAGGTAGGGCACAAGGGCGATAAGTGCGCTCAGTGCCGACAGTATCCAGGAGGAATAGGTGAGATACTTGTGTCTGCCTGCATAGGAGAGGAGAAAATTCAGGTTTGACTGTTTTTTCATATTTAATGTTCATCCTTTCTCATAATTGATTAGCTTTGGCTAACTGTAGAATACAGCTGGCTTGCAGCATAAATTACGGTTAAAAGTAAGGTATACAAGTTAGTTTAAACTAACTTGTTGGCAAACGTAAACAACCTAACTAAAACAACCAACTAAAATTCTAACAATAGCATTTGCTCCGATTTTTAGCCGCCTATAAGACAGGCGGCGTTAAGAAAATCAGAGCAAATGCCCTGGGGGCAAAATATGGGTTCTTAGGGGCGGTGTTCCCGCCCCTAAGTCGTACAAGTTTGAATTTATGAAATAAATTCAAATCCCGTAGGGATGCGATCTTTTTCTTTCAGAAAAAATCGCACGAGCGCATCGAAAGCAGCGGCGCTTTTGCTGCTTTTCTCGTAGAAAAGTAGGAGTCCCATTGTGGGATAAAGGGAAAAATAAAAATAGCAAATTTTTATTGCGATAACACAAAAAAGATTTAAACCTTAGGTTTTGTCAAAACCCATAGATTTGTACATATTACTTTCTGGGGTGAATAAATTCTGTTTTCTCTGCAAGGATTACAGCCCCATTATCTTCATCCAACCTGCGGTATAAAACTCCTTTAACGTATGCACAAAGCCGGGTGCCTCCTCCTTTGGCATATCGTGGATTATAGTTTCAAACAATGCTGAAAACATACCGCTTACAAGCATATGTTCAAGCTGTGGATCAATATGGGGAATTTCGTGCCCAAGACTGCGCAGCACATCCATAAAGCGGTGGGTTGCATTGATTTCTATTTCCACAAGCCTGTGTATAAAGTCGGAGTGTTTTGTACCTTCCGAACAGCACAGCAGCAGCTTAAACTCATCTGTGTGCTCATACATATACTCAAGCAGATGATCTATACATCTGCCGGATATTTCGCTCATATGACTGCTTTGCTCCTCGTGGGGGAGTTCGGCAAAGGCATTCTGAGCCTCATTAAAACGTGCCAGAAAGTATGCTTCCTGTTCACTTACCAAGTCGTCAAACAAGGCTTCCTTACTTTTGTAATAGCCGTAAAAGGCTCCCGTTGTTACTCCTGCGCTTTTGACTATGCTGCGCAGAGAGGCTCCCATAAAACCCTTGGCAAGAAATTCAGCCTTAGCGGCATTTAAAATATTTTCCTTTGTCTTTAAATCATCTCCGTTCAAGTATAGCCCTCCGAATCCAATATGTAACGCTGTTATATAACACTGTTATATTATAGCACCGCCCTTTTGCCATGTCAATAGCAAAAGGGCGGTTTTATATTAACGAGGCATATCCTAAGACGTCTTTAGGATACTCCTCGGTATTTCAAGGGTTTACAATAAATGGTGTATAGCTGTTTGTAATCTGCCTTATACATATTTTGCAGGCAAGGGGTGAAAATATATTTGATAAGATTTGGAGGTAGGGTATGAAAAAAATACTTGCAATGTTAATTTTTGCAGTCTCTCTTACAGCCTGCGGCAAATACGAGGATGAAAACGTCAGCGTATCGGAGCTTGGTTCCGCCGTCAGTTTTGCGGCAGGGCTTAAGGAATACAAACGTGAAAGCCTTAAGGATATGGATGTTGCCGCAGCCTACGGTATTGCACCAAGGGAGATAGAAGCCGGTTTAGTCTATTATTCCACGGAAGAAGGCTGTACAGACGAGGTAATTTTAGTAAAGTCAAAGGACCACGATGGACTTAGAAACGTGGAACACGCCATAGAAAACCATGCCAATATGCTTGCCCTTGCATACAGATATGACGATGAGGAAAGACAAAGGATTGAGCGGCATATATTTAAGACAAGGGGGCTTTACACCCTGTTTGCACTTACGGATGAGCCCGAACGCACCGAGGAGGTTTTTGACGGAATGATTTCTTAGTGCTTACGGTTTTATTAAGTTTTGCTTATTTGTTTGACAATACAGCACAAAACGCTTATAATTAGAATAATGAATAAATGTGTCCGTTTCAAGACGGTTTATGTAAACATAATTAAATATTTCAAGGATAAATTTGTCTGCGTTAAAAAGTTTTTAGCTCTGCGTAAAGAAGTTATTCAAAGAAAAAAATATTTGCGTGCCCTAAAGGAGCTTGGTTTTTAGCGTGCATATCGAATTTTTTGAAATTCGATATAGCGTTAAGAAAACCAAAGCAAATTAAATTTTTTTCGACTTTGATTGCTTCTTTAGCACAGTAAAATTAGGCGTAGCGTTAAGAAAACTTTAGCAGACGCAAAATTTATCTTCATTTTATTATTAATTATGTAAAATATATGGTAAGGAGGCTTTTTATGTTTAAAAGAAAAAGCTTATGCCTTCTGGGCATAGCCGCAATGTTGGCGCTTTCTGCCTGTTCCGGTGATAAGGACGAGGGCGAAACATATACATCTGACGGTGAAAATATTGTAAACGGCAACACTTCTCTGATATTGGATGAAAATGAAGGACAAAGGGCGGAGTTGACCATGCCTCCGGAGGCTTCAAGAGTAACCATTACTCTGGGCGTTGTTAAAAATGATGTGGGGGCTGCTGAGCTTGCCTCACTTGCGGAGGAAAATGCATCCGACGAAAGTTTTGAAATGTATGAATTTGTTTATGCCGACAACTATACGGAGCTTGCAGCTATGCTCAATGACGGCACTGTGGGCGTAGGTGTTATGCCACCTTCAAAGGCGCTTGATATGTATGCTTCCGAAAAGTCGATAAAGGTTCTTGCAAGTCTTGCGGGAAAAAGCTATAAGCTCATAGGTGAGGGCGTCTCTTCCCTTTCGGATTTGTCAGGCAAGACGGTGTATATTTCAAATGATGATAAAACCTCACTTTGCCTTATGACAAAGCTTATATCATATGCGGGGGTAACAGACTGCACCCTTGAGTACGCTGCCGACAATGCCGCACTTTTTGATATGGTCAAGTCAGGCACTGCCGACTGTGCACTGCTGCCCGAAACATACATTTCACTGCTTGAGCAGGAGGGCGTTGCCATGCACGAATATGACTTTTCTCAGGATTGGGAAAATGCCACCGAGGGTAATTCCTATTCCAGCAGCTGTGTAGTTGCTACAAATGAGTTCCTTACTAAGCAAAATGCGGTTGTGGATTATATGCTGGCGGATATAGAGAGAAGTGTGGAGGCTGTTAAAAGCGATGCTGCCACCTGTGCTCAGGCTGCTGCCCAGTACGGTCTTGCGGATGATGCAAAGGCTGCGGAGGCTGCTTATTCGGGAATGGATTGTGCTTTTTACAGAGATAAGCAGATGCGTTATCTTATTAATAATATGTTTACTGCCTTTGACAATGCCGACCCCGAAGTTCTTGGCACGGATGTGCCGGATGAGGAGTTCTACCTTGTCAGAGAGGAGTAGGAGGTTTCTTCGGTAAAACAAAGGCTTCACCAAAGTAAATGGAGGATTTAATTGATGGAAGACAGGATAAAAATTATCAACTCCGGGCTGGTTAAGGCAATGGAGGCATTGAAAGAAGAGGAAAACAGCGAAACAAGGAATGTATTTATACAGGAGCTTTTAAACAGCAAGCTTATTATACCATCCATTATCAAGCCTGAGCCTGTGGACGGCAAGGTGCCAAAGGGTGCGGTTATGAGTTTCTTTTCGGTAAAGACTGCAAACAATGAAAGTATGCTCTTCTTGTTTACCGGCGCAGATGAGCTTAATAAATGGGCGCCTGCCAAGGGAAAGCAGCTTATTTTGCAGAATTATCAGCAGTTCAAGACCTTTGTAGTCGGAAAAAATGCCCAGTATGACGGTCTTGTTATTGACCCTTACGGTGCAAACGTAACCGTAAGGCGTGGGCTTATTGAGGCTATTGACAAATCCCTTAAGCCCATGACCGTTAAGCAGGAAAGGATCCGGGTTGAGCAGGAGGGCTTGCAGCCTGCGGAGTATGCTTCTCCGGGACTGTATGCAGCTCTTACTGAGGTTATGCGGCGCCATGAAAACATCAGGGCTGCATGGATGATGCAGGCTAAGCGTGAGGGGGATAAAATGCCTACTCTTGTGCTTGTTGTCAATTTTGTGGGAAATGATGCACGTACTGTCTTCAATATGCTTGCAAGGACAGCAAACGAGTTTTTGGGTCCCGGTGAAAGCATTGGTATGATGCGCTCTACCGACAGGGTTGCGGCTGCTTTTATAAGGGGTATTAAACCTTTCTATCAGAAGGGTATTGATATTGAAGAGTTTAAGCGTCAGCATGCAAGTGAAAACCAAGAAAAATAATCAGTAAATTTACGGGCTGGAGGTATCTTAATCAGGGAGATGTCTGCAGCCCTTTTAAATCTTTGAAAATATTACACCGGATAGGTTTTGGGAGGAGTACAGGAATGAAGGGCTGGTTAATAGTTAATAATTTTGTAAGCAGTGAAAAATCCCGCACCATGTGGTCTATGTTTATTGCCTCTGCCAAAAAGTGCGGCATTGAGCTAGAGCTTAAGCGCACAGGTGAACTCTGTCTGCCCATAGGCGAGGATTTCGGAGCTTTGCCGGACTTTGCCCTCTTCTGGGACAAGGACATTCATCTTGCCGCAAGGCTTGAAAGCAAAGGACTCAGGCTGTTTAATTCCTCAAGGGCGGTGGAGCTTTGCGACAACAAGGTGCTTACCTATATGGAGCTTGAAAAGTATTCGGTACCCTATCCCCTTACCTTTGCTTCCCCCAAGACTTATCCCTCTATAGGCTACAGTAATATGAATTTTGCACAAAAGGCGGCGGAAAGACTGGGCTATCCCCTTGTTATAAAGGAAGCTTACGGTTCCTTCGGTCAGCAGGTATATCTGGTATCATGCAGGGAGGAACTGTCGGCGGTTGTCAGGAGGATAGGCAGCGGAGAATTTGTTATGCAGAGGTTTGTTTCCGGCAGCAGGGGCAGGGATGTGCGTGTAAATGTGGTAGGTGACAGAACGGTTGCCTCCATATACAGATACAATGATAATGATTTTCGCTCAAACATTTCAAACGGCGGCAAAATGCAGCCCTATGAAATAAATAAGCAGCAGGAAGAGATTGCGGTGGCAGCCTGTAAGGCGCTTGGTCTGGACTTCGGAGGAGTTGACCTTCTCTTTGACGGGGAGGAATATACCGTCTGCGAGGTCAACTCAAATCCCCATTTCAGGAGCACATATGACTGTACGGGGGTTGATGTCAGCGAATATATATTAAGATACATAGGAGAAAGCTTATGATAGGCTGGGTTATATATGATGAAGCGGGGTATAAAAGGAACAAATGGTTCGCCAATGAGCTTAGGGACAGGCTGGGAAGCGACTGCAGGCTGATTATTTCGGAATATCTGGATTTTGGCGTTGACGGAGGTTTTTTCTTCAAGTATATGGGAGAAAAGATGAAATTACCCGCCTATGTGGTTCAGAGATGCATTTATCCCGTTTTGTCCGATACCCTTGAGACAGCGGGGGTGAGGGTGTTTAATTCCGCCCGTGTGTGCCGTGTGTGCAATGATAAGCGGGCAACCTTGCTGCTTGCCTCTTCTCTGGGTATAAACTGCCCCAAAACGGTTTTTGCCGACAGGGCTTTTAAGCCGAAGTTTGAGGATTTTCCCTGTGTGCTTAAGGCGGCAGGGGGACATGGGGGCAGTCAGGTGATTATGGTAAATTCAAATGAGGAATATCTGAAGTCAGCAGAGGATTTTGACAGCAGGGATATACTTTTTCAGCAGATAGTTGACCCGGGCAGGGACAAGAGGGTGTATCTGCTCGGCGGCAAGGTTCTTGCCTGTGTGGAGCGACATTCACATAGGGATTTCAGGAGTAATTTTTCACTGGGAGGCAGTGCCGAGCCTGCGGATGTAAGTGATGCTGAGCTAAGGGCTGTTAGGCTGATTAATGGGGAGCTTAAGCCTGACTTTGTTGGGGTGGATTTCATTTATAAAGACGGTGTGCCCCTTTTAAATGAGGTGGAGGATATAGTGGGTACAAGAATGCTTTATGAGCTTACGGATATTGATGCGGTGGGGGAATATGCAAAATACATAAAAGGGATTATATGACAAAAACAGGATTACTCATGAATTGTTATGAAATATTCGGGTAATCCTGTTATTTTTTCATCTTTTCAATTAGTGCGGTCAGGTGCTCTATATCCTCGCCGCTCAGGTCCTTGGCAGCCTCCGTCAGTTTGCGCAGACTTGAGGGTGACTTTGTTTCGGTATCGAAAAATTGCGACGGGGTAATGCCCAGATATTCGCAAATATAAAAGAAAACCGTCATTGAGGGTAAACTTTTGCCGCTTTCAATACTTGTAATATATCCCGTACTTTGCCCTAAGGACAAACTCATATTCCTTGCCGATACACCCTTTTTTGTGCGGAGATATGCAAGTCTTACCGCAAAATCATCTCTTTCCATTTATGTCACCTCTTAAATTAATTATACTATATGACATATATATTTCTTAATGTTTTGAGTATTAAAATAAATTGATTTACATATTTATAATATGTATTGCAGAAAAAAGAATAGTTTAGGTGTTTGTTATGGATATAAAATGGCAAATGTAAAAATATATAGGTTTTTACAATAAAAACTAAATAAAAATTTTTTTAATACAAAGTTAAACACATTTTTTTTCCTTAATCCCACAATGGGATTTAAGGGAAAAGAAAAACGTCTTTAACTTTGTTTAAAGGAAAGATTTTTTTTATTACCAAAACCGTAGGTTTTAATAAAGCCTATTCCACACCCTCAGTCACGTAACCATGTATAAAAGGACGCCCATGCCCAAATCAGAGTCATAGGCGCCCATCCTGCTACATCATAGCCGAAAGCAGAGTAGCGTGCATCATTTCATCTGTCATGATTTCAAAAACAATGTTTTTGGCAGATACATTAGGCATAGCAAAGTACATGGTGCGGTACATGGCTGCTCCGTCTAACTCCGAGGGAATCTGTCCCGCTATAAGCTCCTCACAGCTCCCGGATGTATCCACCTCCGTTCCGTTATCCTCCTCAGCCTTTTTACCTGCAAGGTCGGCATAGAGTTCAAGCAGCATCTTCCTGTGCTTAAGCTCATCTGCGGCGATCTGCTCCAGAAGGGGAGCATATCGTGGACACTTCTGCGCCAGCACGGTATAAAAGCTGTAATCGTGAGCCTCGTCGGTCAAAGCCTCCTCAATAAGCTTTAACACATAGGGATTGACATAGGTTTTCATACTTCCTCCGAAAACATCTTTTTATCATACTATGCCGCAAAGCTCTGATTGTTACGGTGACAGCATTGGGCTTTTTGCCGATAATAATCCCCTGAACAGCATAGACAGCCATCATCTCTTATGATATACTTTAATTAATGGTGGTAAAAATATGGCAAAAAATCTTCTGAAATTAAAAGTTGTCCTTCCCCTGCTGATGGGATCGATAATAGGATATACATTGTTTACTTTGGGTGACGCCGACGATTCTCCGGGACTTAGCTTTATAGGTCTGGCTGCGGCGTTTCTGCTTTTTATGCGTGGAATTTATCACACGGGCTTGATAAGAAAAGGCTGTCATATCCCGATTATACTGTCAGTCTTTGGCTCAGTTGCCCTTATCTTCCCTGTAATTCTGTACCTTGACGGAGAAATCCAAGGACTTTCCGTGGTTACCTTTATAGGCGGCATAACAGGCATAGTCTGTCTTTCCTCCGCCGCACTGCTCTTAAAAAAACACCGCTGATTTCTTCCTTTTATTCAAGTCAAAGATCATAATTTTCTCATCAAACAAAGGAATTCATATCTAAAAAATATAGGTTTTGGTAAATAAAAATTAACATAAACCATTTGCAAAGATTTTCATCTGTTCTACCAATAAACTAAAACAAGCTAACAATAACATCTTCCTAAAGTCTCAACAAAAGCATTTGCCGCAATTTTTAGCCGCCTATAAAACAGGCGGCGTCAAAAAAATTAAGGCAAATGCCTGAACGATGAAATAAGGGTTCTTAGGGGCGGCGTTCCCGCCCCTAAGCCGTGCTCCGCGC
>CALWRD010000007.1 GCA_944383875.1 uncultured Clostridia bacterium
CTGTCATATGTAGCCTCCGCCTCTTTTGAAAAGAAACATCCGGGGACACCCTCATTATGATCCCTGTGATGTGCTACACAGGCACAGCATTTTCCATGCCTTGGACAATCATAAGTACAGGGACAAGGTCTGTTATTGTCACAACCGGTCATATTCCATTCCTCCTTCTCTTCATTGCACATTTTTTCATCTGTTTTCTTTTTTATACTAGCATTTTTATCAATCTGAGTCAACGTAAATCACCTCAAACTCAATTATTTCGTTTAAAAATCACAGCAGCATATTATCCGCAAAACTCATTTTTAACCTCTGAAACTCAACTTTTATGCTCGAAAATCATAATAAATACATTGTCTGAAATAAACACAATATGTTATAATTAAACAAACGAGAGGAAGATGTATAATGCGTGTAGCAATAATTGACGATATAAAAGAGGACAGAAAGCATATTCATTCCCTGCTTGATAAATATGCACTGCAAAATGCTTTAAACATTGAAACAGATGAGTTTGCAACCGGAGAGGAATTTCTTGTCTGCTTTGAAAAGGGCAAATATGAGCTGATATTAAGCGACATATATATGGATCGTATCTCCGGCATTGATATGGCAAGGAATATTCGTCTTGCCGATGAAGATTGTTTTATCGTTTTTCTTACTATCAGCAACAGCTTTGCACAAGAAAGCTATGAGCTCAACAGCTTTAACTATATTGTAAAACCTGTTTCCGAAGAGAAATTTTTTGATACACTTATGCGTATCGAAGACAAAATCCGAAAAAACAATACCACTCTTCACGTTACGGCAAAAGGCAGCGGTTCCATAAAGCTGTCTATCCCCTTTAATAAAATTATGTACATTGATATTGTAAATAGAAACGTATGCGTACATATGAAAGATAATATCATAGAAATCTCCGAAACCCTTTCCGAATGCGGCAAACAGCTTTTGATAAACGACAATTTCTGCAACTGCTGCAAAGGAGTCATTGTCAATTTTGAATATGTACGAAAGGTATTTAACACGGATTTTCTTATGGAAAACAATGACCTTGTTCCCATAAAAAAGAGATATAATCAAGAGATTAAAAGTGCTTATATGAGCTACAAATTAAAAAGCATAATCGAGGTATAAAAATGAAAATAAAATTGTCCTTATTGTTGGCAGTGCTTATATATATTTCTGTACCGACACAGGGCGCCGTATACCAAGGCATAGGCAGCGACGGCATTATCTCCGGCAGCGCCTTTGAAGACAACAATATATCGGGGGCTGCCCTTGAAGAAAACAGCATAATAAATATCATCCAATCACGGTTAGTTGACGAATCCCTGCTTTTTTTTGCCGAAAAAGAGAAGATAGATGTTTCCGAACTTTGTGATACCGCCTATGTAGTTTCTGATACATACAAGCATTATTACTGCGACATTAAATGGGATTCTGCCGATGATACAGATACATCCTCCCCCGGCAGGATTACATTAAGGGGAAAAATAATACCTCCCGACGGGTTTGAGTTTAATGGCAATGACAGCATTGAATGTACCGTTATTATATATGACGATGACAACCCCACGGAAGAGCTTGCAGACTTTGAATACGACACGGAAACCACAGTTGTTCACTTAGGCGAAAATCTTTCCGAGTATCTGGATGAAAGTATTTCTCTCTATACTACGGCAGGTGATTTGTTTACCGCACAAATAAGATGGCAGGATACCGTTGCCCCAAACATACAGGGGGAATTTCAGGCAGAGGGTATAATTATACTTCCAAAAGGTATAAGGGTGAAAAATAAAGAAGATATAGTTGTTCACCGTAATTTTTATGCTATGAAAGATGATAAAATATATCTTAAAACCTATTTTACCAAAGGGGGAAATATAGTATTCCCTTGGCTTTACAGGGTTGAAGATACCGAAAATGTAGAAATACAATATTCCCTTGACAATGAAAACTGGAGCATTTCAAAGGATGATGAATTTGGCACCGTCAACAGCAATCAATTTCTGATATTTGCAATGCTCCTTGACCCTGACACGGATTATTATTTCCGACTATATTACAACGGTGAATATACTGATACGGTATTGATAAACCCGAACGTTGATCCTGTAATCATCGGCGGTGACCACGACGGCGGGGATAATTATGAGCAAACTCTCCCTCCCGTAATTCAGGAAACTCCCGTATCTGATGATGAATCCCCTGACAAAGCCCTCTCCCACCGAGGAAGCGGCAGTCAAACAGACAGCAGCAACAAGGGCTCATCCTCAGGAAGTGCGCAGGTGCTTGAAAGATCCGATGCAAATACTACCATAATATCCGGCAAAAGGCTTATGGATCTGGCAGAAATAAATGATAATAAAATCATATTTGAAAAAGAGGGTATTTCCGCTGAACTTAGTGAGGATTTTATTGAAAGAAACGATATTAAAGAGGATGATATTGTCAGCGTGACAATCAGTAAAAACCAAAATGACGACTTCAGTATTGATATAAGTATAAACAACAACGAGATTAAGGAAATACCGGATACGGTCATAAGTTTGCCAAAGGCGGAAAATACATACGATACAGCAAGTATAACCGATAAACACGGCACAGATGCCAATGCAAAAAAATAACAATTGACGAAACCGGCAGCTATAAACCCGGTAATAACGGAGGCGCCGTAAAGCTCTCCGAAAACATTTCTGTTGATGAGACAAAAAACACGGATACGAATATATCTGTTATTTTTATTTCTTTCGCAGTTATGATTATGACAGGGCTTGTATACATACTTCGGAGGTCTTACGGCAAATATGCAGAGAGAAAAAAATAAAGCGGCTTATATTTGTATATTTATAGTTTCAGTAATTTCAGCCCTTATTGTATTTCAGCTTTTATATAATTACAATAATAAATATACTCAAAGCGGGCATCAGCCTATAAACGGTCTGCTTTATATTGACAGCACGGATATTTCCGCCGACAAAGTTAATTATATAATAAACGACTGGGAATTTTATGAGGGTTGCCTGCTTGAGCCAAAGGACTTTGCAAATGGCTTACCCGATACATATATGCAATATGTTTCTGTAGGTGAGAGGACATCTTTAAGCAGGCAGGAACCCTTTGGCAGCGGAACATACAGCATGGTACTGTTCCTTCCGGAAAAAGAAACCGGATACTGCCTTTATCTGCCCGAAATATATTCCGCCTATAACTTGTATATAGATGATGAGCTTATACTTCAAATGGGTGATATTCAAAATTACAAGCCTCTTGTGAAAAGCCAAATGGTATATTTTAACGCTTCCGGGCTTACCCGTATAGTAATTGCGGTATCGGATCATAACGGGCTTTACAGCGGAATGGTATATCCGCCTGCCTTTGGTTCAACCGATGCGGTGGGAAGGCTTTATGATACTCGGATTTTTATAAATTGCACAATATTCGCTCTGACTCTCGTGCTTTTTATAATATCGGTCTTTATTGCATGGGCGGATAAAAGCAAAAATACACTTATTTTTTCCCTGCTGTATCTTTGTGCTCTGGGTGCTGTATGCTATCCTCTTGTACATATGTTTATAGGTATGAAAAATCCCCTTTGGCAGGGTATTGAGCTTTTATCCGCTTATATGATATATACTCTTATGCTGTTTTTGCAAAGCAGCCTGTGCGGTATAAACAAAAAAGTTACATCTGTGGTATTAGTTATAAGCGTTGTTATATGTATATCAGTGTTTTTGTACGGATTTCTTGCGCCCTTGCATACGGTTAATATCAGGCGATATTTCTCCTATGTCATTACGTTCTATAAGTGGATGACGGTCATATGTTTATTTTCTGCAGCAGCATACGGCACCGCAAAAGGTTACTTCAAGACGGGTCCTCTTATTTTCGGCTCGGGCTTTTTCGCCTCCGCAGTTGCGGCAGACAGACTTTTTCCCCTTTATGAGCCCATATACTGCGGTTGGTTTATCGAAATAGGCTGCACCGTTATGATTTTAAGTCTCGGCTGCGTTCATCTCTTAAACATAAGCAATGCCTACCATATGAGTATTGTCCTTGAAACCGAAAAAAAGCAAATGGAAAAAAGAATTGAAATGCAAAAGGAAAGCTACGATCAGATTTCCGAAGAAATGAATAACACCAAAAGACTGCGTCATGATATGAAACAGCATATTTATGTTATGGAAAGATTCTTAAAGGAAGGGCAATATGAAAAACTGAAAAACTATTTAAACTCTTATAAAACCTCTTTTGACAAAACGGAAACGAAACTTTTTTGCCGTAATTTGACTGTAAATGCGTTGCTGCACTATTATTATATGCGCTCAAAAAAAATTTCCGCCGATTTCAATGTTTCCCTGTCTGCGGATAAGGATTTACCTGTTTGTGATACCGATTTAAGCATTATTTTGGGAAACCTTATTGAAAATTCCATAGAAGCCTGTGAGAGGCAGAAAAACGGAAAAAGAATCATAAGCGTTTATGGTTCTGCCGATGATAACAAGCTTATGCTTTGCATAAAAAATACTTTTGACGGAAATGTATTAAAAAAAGACGGTAAATTTTTGTCTGTAAAAAATAATCACTTTGGAATAGGTATTGAATCCGTAAAAAAGACCGCAAAAAAATATGGCGGTGTTGTAAAAATAGAGCATAATGCTACGGAGTTTAAGGTTTCGGTGGGTATTTTTTATTGATTGCAATGTCAGAAACAGCCGGTTTACAAAGAATAAATCACTCTGTAAACCGGCTCATTTAATCTTAAGCTGTTATATCAAACCTGTCTTCAGCTTAACTTTCTGCATAGCTTATAAAATAAAGATATGTATTTGTTGTTCCCTTGGTTATTGTATAGGTATTTCCCTCCGCCAAGATTATTTCAGTACTGCCGTTTGCCGATACGGCATAGGTTTGTCCGTTTATTTCTACATTTGGCTGTGTCTTTGTTGAATAAGTGACCAAAGTAAGCGTACCCGATTTTGGAGCAGCAAATGTAATTGAAGTATTGCTCTCCATCTTTATTGCTTTGGTTAAAACAGTTTCTCCATAGGTTACGGGCACTGCATTGTTTCATTCGTTGGCAGTCACTGTATAGAAATCATCTATATTCGTACCATCTGTGTAATTCCAGATATAGGTTGCTGCAACAGGATCCGATACCTCATAAGTAAATGACATATAGTACAGATATGTATTTGTTGTGTCCTTTGTAATTGTATAAGTTCCTGCGGAAGGCAGTTCAAATACAGTTACTCCCTCTGCTGAAACAGGATAACTTGTACCGTTGAGCTTTACTGCAGGTTCTGTTTTAGTCGAATAAGTAACGATTTTTAATACACCTGCCTGTGGCGCTTCTATAGTGATATCAGAGCTACTTTCCATTTTCACAGCCTTATTCAGGGTTAAGCCATCATATGTGAGAGTAAGGGCATTGCTCCACTCATTTGCATTGACAGTATAGAAGTTGTCCGTATTTTCACCTGTGGTATAATTCCAAATAAGCTCATTTGAGGTAACAGGAGCTTCCGTTGTGGTTTCAGTTGATACTTCGTCAGTAGTTGCCTCCGTTGTACTTTCGCTTTCAATATTACCCGAAGTAAAACCGTTTACGGCAGTTATGTTGCCCCCTGCATCATATGAGTAAGCAGCTGACTTGCTTTGCGCATCTTCGCCGTTGTCCTCATATGTTGCCTCTACCAGCCTGCCAAGGGCATCATATTCATAATTTGCGGCATATACAGGTAATACTCCTATAATAATCATTAATACTGCAATAATAATTGATATAAATTTTAACATTTTGTCTCCTTTCCTTCTCTAAGAAAAACATTTTTCACTGTTGTATGTCAACGCTCTCCAAGCATCCCCTAAAGGTGTACTTAATGCATTGCCATCAGCATCATAAACTATAGGTGTACCGTTGAAATCAGTTAATTGATTTGCACTTCCATAGCTCATTTCAGCGCTGTCAATACTTATCTCACTTGCATCAGGTTCATTAAATGAGGTTTCGCTTATAAAGATGGTGCAGATATGATAGGCGATAATATACGAAAATATAGAAAAGAAAAAGGGTTCAGCCAAGAAGAAATGGCCGTAAGGCTTCATGTTGTACGTCAGACCGTTTCAAAGTGGGAAAAGGGGGGTTC
>CALWRD010000008.1 GCA_944383875.1 uncultured Clostridia bacterium
AAAAAACTACTGACTATGGGTTATACTAATGTCCTTGATTTTGGCGGAATAATTGATTGGCCTTTTGAAACAGTAATGTGAGGTGACAACTGTGGTCTATGAAACTTTTAGCCCTAATGAAACCGAATTAATCGGAAAAAAATTAGGAGAAAATTCAAAACCCGGAGATGTATATTGTCTTAACGGAGATTTGGGCGTAGGAAAAACTGTATTCACCAAAGGTTTTGCAGATGGGCTCGGTATAACGGAACATATAACGAGTCCTACCTTTACTATAGTTAATGAATATAGTGGCAGGCTTAAATTCTATCACTTTGATGTTTACCGAATTGAAGATGAAGATGAAATGTACGAAATCGGTTTTGATGAATATCTGTTTGGTAATGGGGTTTGTCTTATAGAATGGGCAGAAAAAATCAAAAACTTGTTGCCGAATAATGCAGTACAAATCAATATAACCAAAAATCTTGAAAAAGGATTGGATTACAGAAAAATTGAGGTGTTGATATGAAAATACTTTCACTGGATTCCACAGGGCTTGTTGCCGGCTGTGCTATAGTGGATGAAGGAAAAACCGTTGCAGAATTTACTACAAATTATAAAAAAACACACTCACAAACTCTTATGCCTATGATAGAAAATATGTGTAAGTTAGTTGAACTTGATTTGAAGCAGATTGATTATATTGCCTGTGCATCCGGTCCCGGATCTTTTACGGGACTCAGGATAGGTGCGGCTACAGCTAAGGGACTTGCACATGGTCTTAACAAAAAAATTATTCCTATACCTACTTTGGATGCCCTTGCATATAATATAATAGGTTGCGGTTGCATTGTTGTTCCTATTATGGATGCTCGCAGGAATCAAGTTTATACAGCCTTATATGACACTTCAAATGGTTTAAAAAGACTCAGCGAATATATGGCTTGTGATATAGATGAACTGTTGGCTAAGGTTTCGGAGCAAAATAATTCTGCTATATTTCTCGGAGATGGTGTTCCTGTATTTGAGGATAAAATCACATCTGCAAGTGAAGAATATAAATTTGCACCTCCTTCCTGTAATATGCAAAGAGCAGCATCGGTAGGTGCATTGGCACTTGAAAGGATCGAATATGCGGTAGACTGCGATGATTTTGAAATTATGTATCTGCGCAAATCTCAAGCAGAGCGTGAAAGAGAAGAACAGCAGAGAGGTAATATATGATAGAAGTTGTGAAAATGACCAAGGAGCATCTTGATGATGTTATGAAGATAGAGTGGGAGTGCTTTACTATTCCGTGGTCAAGAAAATCTATGGAAGATGAACTTGAGAGAAAAATAGCTTACTACTATGTAGGCTTGGTAGGCGGTAAAGTTGCCGGATATGGCGGAATGTGGCACGTGGTTACCGAAGGACATATAACCAATATTGCCGTAAGTGAAAAATTTAGGCGACTTGGGGTAGGAAATGCCATAGTAAGCAAAATGATTGAGCTTGCAGAAGAAAAAGATATGCTTGGTGTTACTCTTGAAGTAAGAGTAAGTAATGAAGCGGCAATCTTACTTTATAAAAAGCATGGTTTTAAAATCGAAGGTCTGCGCAAGGAGTACTACGATGATAATAAAGAGGATGCTTACATAATGTGGAAATATCTTATTCCTGTAGAAAATATTACATAAAAAGAAGGTGTTATATTGATAAAGGAGCTTAAGTATACTGAGCTTAAAAGCTTTTGTGATATTGAAAAAGATTATATTGATACAGATAAGATTGATATAAATGAAATAATAGGGCAAAATGAGGGTGCCGAGGCACTTAAGTTTGGACTTAACGTCAAAGCAAAAGGTTATAATATTTACCTTTCGGGACTTCCCGGAAGCGGAAAAACAACCTTTGCAAAACGTTTTGCAAATCTTATTGCTCAAAATGAGCCTGTTCCACCTGACTTATGTTATGTGTATAACTTTGATTCCCCAAATGAGCCAAAATTGATTGAATTTAAAGCCGGAAAAGGTAAAGAATTCAAATCTGATATGGAGGAATTAATTGCTCTTTTAAGGCAGGAACTTACTGAAGCCTTTTCTTCTGCGGAATATGATGAAGAAAAAGAGCGCATTAATAAAAGATTTCAAGCTGAAAAAGATGAAATAATTGAAAAACTGCAATCTCTGGCAAAGGAAAAAAATTTCGGCGTAAGGATGGGCAACGGCGGCGTATACTTTATGCCCATAATTGATGGCAAAACTATTTCGGAAGAAGAATTTGAAGAGCTTGATGAAGAAACAAGGCAAAAAATTACCGAGGGCTCCGAGGAAATTCAGGATGCTGCAGCCGGAAGTATGAAAAAGCTTAGAGAGATCGACAAGCAAATTAAAGAGGAAATTTCTAAGTCTGATTATAATATAGGCTTACTTACTGTGGGATACTATATTATGTCTATACAAGATAAATACAGTGACAATGCAACCGTCAGCAAATATCTTGCCGATGTTAAAGAAGATATCCTTGATAATATGGGTGATTTTATCAGTGAAGGCGATTCGGCAGATGATGATGCACTATCTTCTGTAATGCCTTGGCTGTCGCATAGCGTTGCTGAAGATGATTTGACCAGATACAAAGTAAACCTTATCGTTGACAATTCGGAACTTAATGGTGCACCTGTTATAGTAAATTATGCTCCAAGCTACTCATCTTTGATAGGTGAGGTGGAGTATGACAGTGAAAACGGAAATTTCACCACCGATTTTACTAAAATCAAACCTGGTGTTTTGCATAAGGCAAACGGCGGATATCTTATTTTGCAGGCAAGCGATTTATTAAGCACTTCTTATGGATGGGAGTGCGTCAAACGTGTGCTTAAGACAGGTGAATTGTTTATTGAACCTATAAGAGAATACCAACTCGGAGGTATAACGGTGGCAGGCATAAAGCCTGAGCCTGCTCCGATAAATTTAAAAGTAATACTTGTAGGCGGTGGATATTATTATGAGCTTTTGCGGGAATATGACAATGACTTTGCAAAGTTATTTAAAATCTGCGCTATGTTTGACTATGAAATGGATAAATCAAAGAACAATATATCCGGAATGTTGGCTTTTATTAAGGCATTCAGCGAAGATAATACAACCCTTCCCATTACTGGCGATGCAGTTGCGTGCATATTTGAATATTCCGCAAGAATAGCCGAAAGTCAGGATAAACTTACAACGCGTTTTTCTTTGATTAATGATATATTAAGTGAAGCCGATACTTGGGCAAGGATTGATAATGCTGAAAAAATAGACAGTAATTATATTAAAAAAGCTGTTGAAAAAAGAACCGACAGGCTTAGCCTCTATCGTAATAAATATAATGAAATGATTTTAAACGATGAGATTATGATTTCCACACAAGGTAAAGCAGTGGGACAGATAAACGGTCTTTGTGTAATGGAAACGAGCGATCTTACTTTTGGTATGCCTACGAGGATAACGGCAAGCACATATATGGGAAAAGCCGGAATCGTCAATATTGAAAAAGAGGCAGAAATGAGTGGGGCTATTCACAGCAAAGGCGTTCAGGTAATAACCGGCTATCTTGGCAGAAAATATGCTCAGGAATTTCCTCTTTCCATGAGTTGTCGCATCTGTTTTGAACAGAACTATAACGGAGTAGACGGTGACAGCGCCTCAAGTACGGAATTGTATGCAATTATCTCCAGTCTTAGCAATATTCCTATTAATCAGGAACTTGCCGTCACAGGCAGCGTAAATCAGATGGGAGATATTCAGCCGATAGGCGGTGTAACCTATAAGATTGAAGGCTTTTTTGATATATGCAAAAAAAGAGGTCTTACAGGAACACAGGGTGTAATTATACCTGTTCAAAACGAAAAGGATCTTACACTTAATGATGAAGTTGTAGAAGCTGTTCGAAATGGTATGTTCCATATTTATTCTATATCAAACATTGATGAAGGTATTGAGTTGCTTATGGGTACAAAAGCAGGCAGTGCAAATAAAAGTGGCGGATATCCAAGGACAACTGTACACGGGAAAGTATATAACAAACTTAAAAGCTACTATGAAAAAGGGCTTGAAGAGTAAAAAGGAAGTGTATACTTACTATGAGAGAAATAATAGATTTCCATATTCATCCATTTTACAATAAGAACAGAAATGTATGCTTTTATAACAATACAGTAAACAGCCTTGATGATTTTGTGTCGGATTTAAAACGTGCGGGAGTTACACGTATATGCGGAAGTGTAATTGAAAGAATTGAAGTAAAAAGTTTTGATGATATTAAATCGTTAAATGATGAAGCTTTGTTAATGCGTGATGAACTAAATGGGTATTATATTCCCGGTATACACATCCACCCGGCGTTTGTAAAAGAAAGTATAGCAGAGCTTGAGCGTATGAAAAATGCCGGAGTTACACTGGTAGGTGAACTTGTACCTTATTTTATGGGATGGGAAAACTACTATGATGACAATATGGTACAGATATATTCGGCAATAAATGAACTTAAGATGGTTGTAAGCCTACATACACAGCAGGAAGATACCATTGAACAGGCAGTACGTGCATTTCCTCAAATTACTTTTGTGGCAGCTCATCCCGGAGATAAGGCAAGTTTTTTAAGGCATCTTGAGAGAATTAAAAAATATAAAAATTATTATCTGGATTTGAGCGGCACAGGTATTTTCAGATATGGTCTGATTGCCCACGGTGTTAATGAGGTGGGCAGTGAAAGGCTTGTTTATGGCAGTGATTATCCTATATGTAATCCTCAAATGTATATAAGTGCCGTACTTTTTGAAAAACTAAAAGAAGAGGATTATAATAATATTTTTGCCGGTAATGCAAAGCGTATTTTGTGCTTGGAGTGATATATATGATTTATACGGTAACTCTTAATCCTGCAATTGATTATTATATGGATTTTGAAACCATTAAAATGGGAATGGTGAATAGGAGCAACAGTGAACGTATTGCTTTTGGCGGTAAAGGTATAAATGTATCACGTATGCTTGCCAGGCTGGGCTTTGATAGTTGTGCTGTAGCGATAGTAGGTGGATATACAGGTTCATCTTTGCTTGCCGGTCTTAAGGAAGAAGGGCTTAAAGTAGAACCTGTTTTTACTGAAGACAATACCCGCATTAATGTTAAGCTCAAGGACGGCACGGAATTAAACGGAAACGGTCCGATTGTGGATGGAAGTGTTGTTGAAAAGTTAAAGAAAATTTTATTTAATTCCAAAAGTGGCGATATTGTTATTTTTTCTGGCAGTATATGCAAAGGAGTTTCATCTGATATTTATGCTGATCTTATTGAGGAACTTAATGCTCGTAATGTCCTGACTGTTGTTGATACTTCCGGAGAAGCACTAAAAAAATCGGTTGGAAAGAAGCCGTTTTTAATTAAACCAAATTTACATGAGCTTTCAGATTTATTTAATACTGAAATACGTACAAAAGAAACTGCAGCTGAATATGCACTGAAACTAACAAATGAAGGCATCGGAAATGTCCTTGTTTCTATGGGAGAAAACGGCGCTATACTTGCTTCGGACAACCATTTGCATTTTTGCCCTGCACCTAAAACAGCTGCAGTTAATACTGTGGGTGCAGGCGATTGTACTCTGGCTGCCTTTATATATGCCTATTTAAATGGTATGAGCAAATATAATTCGCTTGCATATGCGGTTGCCTGTGGCAGTGCGCGTGTCAGCAGCGAATTTTTTCCGATGTTAGAATCAGTGAATGAGGTTTACCATGAAATTACGGAAATATGAACCAAAGGATATAAATCAGATAGTAAGTCTGTTTTATAATACAATTAATGAAGTTAATATAAGGGATTACAATAAAGAACAGGTGGAAGTATGGTCTCAAAGAAGTAAAGACCTGATTAACAGAAATGATTTTTTTGAAAAATTGTATACAATAGTTGCCGAAAAGGATGGTCTTATAATAGGTTACGGAAATATAAATACCGATGGATATATTGATCATCTTTATGTACATAAAGATTTTCAGCATATGAAAATCGGAAGCAAAATATGTGATGCACTGGAACAATTTGCGTTTTCTGTTGGAGCCACGAGTTTAACGGTACATGCTTCCATTACAGCAAAGCCTTTTTTTGAAAGCAGAGGTTATAAAGTGTTAAAAGAGCAGCAAGTCTGTTTAAACAATGTTTGGCTTATAAATTATCTAATGGAAAAACGTTTAAAATAAAATTAATACCTGCTGAGTGAAAAGAGTCTGTTTTTACAAATAAGTTGAAATAAGTTGAAATTATTTGTATTATATGGTATTATTGAATTATAAATAATTTTAGCGGAGGATATTGATTATGGAAATACTTGATAAATATATTGACGAACTGCTTGAAAAAAGTACTCCACAAGCACCTGTTTGGAATATTGAAAAAATAAGAAGTGGTAAGCCTTCCACCTGGAATTATATTGATGGCTGTATGATAAAGGCTGTTCTTGAACTCTATGATATTAAGGGTGATAAGAAATTCCTTGAATTTGCAGATAACTTTATTGACTATTTTGTCCATGATGATGGAAGCATCGAATCTTACAATCCGGAAGAATACAATATTGATAATGTAAATGCCGGTAAAACTCTTTTTGATCTTTATAAACTTACCGGTAAAGAAAAATACAGAAAAGCAATAGAAACCATATATGGTCAGGTTAAAAATCAGCCTCGTACCCCATCGGGTAATTTTTGGCATAAAAAAATTTATCCTAACCAGGTTTGGCTTGACGGTCTTTATATGGGACAACCTTTTTATATGCAGTATGAGATTGAATACAACAACTGCAAAAACTGTATGGACAGCTTTAATCAGTTTATAAATGTATATAATAAAATGAGGGATAAGAATACCGGTCTTTACTACCATGGTTTTGATGAATCCAAAGAGGTGTTCTGGGCTGACAAGGAAACCGGTCTTTCAAAGAATTTCTGGCTCAGGGCTTTGGGCTGGTATTCAATGGCGTTGGTTGATACAATAGATATTATGCCCGACAGCTTTAAGGAGCAACGTGATAAGCTTTCGGAAATATACAAGGAACTTATTGATTCAATGCTTAAATTCCAAGATGAAAGCGGTATGTGGTATCAAGTTGTTGACAAAGGTGGTCGTGAAGGTAATTATCTTGAAACAAGCGGAAGCGCTATTTTTGCATATTCAATTATGAAAAGCGTACGTATGGGTATACTTGATGAAAGCTACTTCGCATATGGTGAAAAAGCATTTAACGGAACTTGTGACAGGTATCTTTCACAAAAAGATGGAGAGCTTCAACTTGACGGCATTTGCCTTGTTGCGGGTCTTGGTCCTGCTGACAATACAAGGAGAGACGGTACATTTGAATACTATATCAGTGAGCCTGTAGTGCAAAATGATGCAAAGGGTGTTGCTCCATTAATACTTGCGTATATTGAAATTCTTCGTAAGGCAAAATAAAGTAACCAGTCAGAACTTTTTAACATCGTTAAAAAATCGGCTCTGCCGACAGAGTTACTTTCTTTCGATCCACAATTAAAAAATTCGGAATGGCACATACTGTTCCGAATTTTTTTGCTATGAGGTGATGTGATGTCAACCAAGAATGTCTTGGTGTGGATATATAATTATACAAAAAGGCAGCTGCCTTGGGTTGTGGCTTTGGCATTAATCAGCGGTGTTGTTGCATTGGGATTTATAATGTTAGCTCTTGTTTCAAAGGATATTTTAGACATTGCAACAGGTGAAAAACAAGGAAATATATTTCTTTCTGCCTTTGCTGTTGTGGCAATCATAGCAGGGCAGGCAATACTGAATATTATTTACAGCAACATTATTATACGTGCCGCAGGAAAGATTGATATTAGTCTTAAACAAGGCTTGTTTGAAAAGCTGTTAAATAAAAGATACACTGAGGTAAGTGGGTTTCACTCAGGTGAAATATTGAATCGTTTTACAAGTGATATTTATATAGTGGTGGACGGAGTAGTGGGAATACTTCCCGAGGCACTCGCACTGGTTACAAAATTGTTTGCAGGTCTTGTTGTACTGCTTATGATTGATGTTAAGTTTACTCTATGCGTATGTGTTATAGGTGCATTTGTATTTGGTGCAAGCAAAATTTACAGCAAACATTTTAAATATTTGCATAAGCTGGTTCAGTCTGCCGATGGTGTAGTTCGTTCCTTTCTTCAAGAGTGTGTGGAAAATCTTGTTGTAATAAAATCTTTTTCAAATAACAGAGCAACAAGCAGTAAACTTTATGAGCGACAGCAAGAATTATTAAAACTTAAGATTAAACGCAATACAGTAAGTAATATTGCGAATACCGGCGTTTATGTCTTATTTACGGCAAGTTATTATGCAGCATTAGTATGGGGAGCTTTTCAGATAAGCTTCGGTGCAATCAGTTTTGGTACACTTACCGCTTTTTTACAGATAATTGAACAAATTAAAGCCCCAATGAAAAATATAAGCGGTTTAATTCCTAAGTTTTATTCTATGATAGCTTCTGCGGAAAGACTGATGGAGCTAGAAAATCTTAATGATGAAAAAATTGCCGATCACAGTGAGAATATTGAACAAATATATAATGAAATGACTTCGTTATGTATTGATAATCTGACTTTTGCATATAAGCAAGAAAATGTGCTGGAAAATGCTAATTTAGTAATAAATAAAGGAGACACTGTTGCAATAGCAGGTCCTTCCGGTATAGGCAAGAGTACTATAATGAAACTTCTGCTCGGACTAATTGAGCCGGATGCGGGAAATTTGTATTTTAAAACTGTAAAAGGAAATATTAACTTAGACAGCGGGCTGAGAAAAATGTTTGCCTATGTGCCACAGGGTAATATGATTTTATCCGGTACAATAAGGGAAAATATTGCTTTTTGTAATCCGGATGCCTCGGATGAGGAGGTAAAATCAGCCGCAAAAGCTGCTATGATATGGGATTTCATTAATTCTTTACCTGATGGTATGGATACCGTAATAGGTGAAAGAGGGCTTGGATTGAGTGAAGGTCAAATACAGCGTATAGCGGTAGCACGAGCATTGCTCAGCAAAGCGCCTATATTGCTTTTGGATGAAGCAACATCAGCACTGGATGAGGCAACCGAAAAATCTTTGCTTGAAAACATAAAAAAAATGAAGGAACATACCTGTATTTTTATTTCACATAAGCAGCATACAATTAAAAATTGTGATAAAATTTTTTATATCAAAAATAAAAAATTGATAAAATATGATGCTGATGAATTGCTTGATGAATAAAAAAAATTCAATGTTGACAAGTTAAGTTCAAAATGCTAAAATAAGGCTATTATGCGGATGTGGTGGAATTGGCAGACACGTCAGATTTAGGTTCTGATGCCTTATGGTGTGCAGGTTCAAGTCCTGTCATCCGCATAATTATTTTCAATCTTATTTTATAACATCAGTAATATCAGTCCACTTTAAGATATAGAGCTCCAAACATGGGGCTTTTTTTGGAGGTACTATGAAAAACTGCTATAAATTTTTTGAAAATATAGATTGCGAATTTTATCCCTGTCATAAGGGAATTGAAAAAGGTGAATTTAACTGTCTGTTCTGTTTTTGCCCGTTTTATTTTGCATCTTCCTGTCCCGGAAATCCCGAATATATCGGAAAGATTAAAGACTGTACAAGCTGTATTTTCCCTCATGTACCGAAAAACTATGACACTATTATTCGCTTGATAGGTGAATATGATAAGAAATAAGAATTATGATACTTAATATATCAATATTTATAAATACATTTATTTAAATTATGCTGCACAATAATATCATCATTGAATGTGTATGGATACAATTATTGTAAAATGGTTTTTTTATGGTTTTTCCTTGATTATATGTCGCAAATAATATATACTATAAATTAATATGGATTATTATGCAGGTAATTAGGTGAATTTATGGATTTTATCAAAAGTAAAAATCTTGTTTATGAATATACAGTTTTCAATGAAGAAAAGGGTGAAAATGAACCTCTTCGTGCGCTTGATGGCATTAATCTGTCTATTCCGGAGGGGCAGTTTATAGCAATTCTGGGACATAACGGTTCAGGCAAATCCACTTTTGCAAAACATATCAATGCTCTTATTACTCCCACTGAAGGAGTAATGTATGTACGTGGTATGAACACATCTGAGGATAAAAATATTTGGGATATTCGGCAAAGTGCAGGTATGGTATTTCAAAATCCGGATAATCAGCTTATAGCTACCATAGTTGAGGAAGATGTTGCTTTCGGTCCCGAAAATTTAGGTATAGAACCAAGAGAAATACGCAGCAGAGTTGACTTTGCTTTAAAAACCGTAAGTATGGAAGAATTTAGGAGGTCAGCCCCAAACTTGCTTAGCGGAGGACAAAAGCAAAGAATTGCCATAGCAGGTATACTTGCTATGAAGCCCAAATGTATTGTACTTGATGAGCCTACAGCTATGCTGGATCCCTCCGGACGGAAAGAAGTTATTGATACTGTTATGCGGCTCAATCGTGAAGAAGGCATAACAATCGTATTGATTACTCATTATATGGAGGAAGCGGCTCTTGCTGACAGGGTTGTAGTTATGGAAAAAGGTAGGATCGTTATTGACGATATTCCTAAGAAGGTGTTTTCTCAGGTAGAGAGAATGAAGGCTTTACATCTTGATGTGCCGCAAGCAACTGAGCTAATGTATAGGCTTAATAAAAAAGGCTTTAATTTGGATACTAATACCTTAACAATAGATGAAGCTGTTAATGAATTATTAAACCATGGTTTTAAAAAAGATATGAATGATATTGACTTGCCTCATAATGATGAGATATTACCAAAGCGTGAAAATATAATTGAGGTAAGAAGACTCACACATATATACGGAAAGCAGTCAGCCTTTGAAAAAACAGCGTTATTTGATGTGAACTTTGAGATAGGGAAAGGTGAATTTATCGGGCTTATAGGGCATACAGGTTCCGGAAAGAGTACATTAATACAGCATCTTAACGGACTTGTTAAGCCTGACAGCGGACAAATACTTATAAACGGTGTAGATATTAATGCGGTAAAAGGCAGCTTAAAAACTCTCCGTCAAAAGGTAGGGCTTGTGTTTCAATATCCTGAATATCAGCTTTTTGAGTCAACAATATTTAAGGATGTCGCCTTTGGTCCTACCAATTTAGGCTTAAGTGGTGATGAACTCAATAAAAGAGTGAGAGATTCTCTTGCCCTCGTAGGTATGGGGGAAGAATATTACGAAAAATCACCATTTGAACTTTCCGGCGGACAAAAGCGCAGGGTTGCTATTGCAGGTGTATTGGCAATGAATCCGGAAGTACTTATACTTGATGAACCCGCCGCAGGTCTGGATCCTTATGCCAGAGAAGAAATTCTTGCTTCAATAAGTAATATGCACCAACAACTGGGTATAACGGTAATCCTTGTTTCTCATTCAATGGAGGACATTTCCAAGCTGGCTGACAGAATACTTGTAATGAATAAAGGCAGCGTCGAAATGTTTGATACAGTCAAAGCAGTATTCAGACAATCAAAGAGGCTTTCGGAGATAGGTCTTGCTGCGCCCCAAATAAGCATTATTATGGACAAGCTATGTGATAAAGGCATTATGCTTCCACGTGACATATATACGGTTGAGGAGGCTGCTGATATATTAAGTATGGTTTTGAGGTGAAGTTATGAATGTAACTATTGGGCAGTATTATCCTGTGGATTCACCTATACACAGACTGGATTCCCGTGCTAAAATTATGGCTACTATGCTTTATATAATAGGTTTATTTATTGCCAAGGGGATATTTGGATATATTCTTGCGGTTGCTATACTTGCAATGGCAATTATGCTTTCAAATGTTCCCTTCAGATTAATGCTTGGTGGTCTTAAAGGTATAATTATCATTGTTATCTTTACGGTAGTGCTAAACCTTTTATTTACACGGCAAGGTGAAACAATATTATCTATCAGTTTTATAAAAATAACCGATTATGGAATAACTTTATCTTTAAAAATGGCTGTAAGGCTTATATTGCTTATAGTTGCATCTTCAATTATGACACTTACAACTTCGCCTATCGAGCTTACAGTCGGCATGGAATACCTTTTAAAGCCTTTTAAACGAATTGGTGTGCCATCGCATGAAATATCGATGATGATGTCTATTGCTTTACGCTTTATTCCTACACTCATAGAGGAGTTGGATAAAATAAAAAAAGCACAGATGGCAAGAGGAGCTGACTTTGAAGGAGGAAAACTTACGGAACGTGCAAAAAGTTTACTTCCACTGCTGGTACCTCTTTTTGTGTCAGCTTTTAGGCGTGCGGAAGAGCTTGCCACAGCTATGGAAGCACGCTGCTACAGAGGCGATATAAACAGGACCAGAATGAATGAACCTGTTTTCAGACGAAATGATTACATAACTTTTGTGATTTTTGGCAGCTTTGTTATAATAACTCTTATGCTAAGGTTTATATGGGGGTTATAGTATGAGGATTTTACTTACAGTTGCATACGACGGAAGTGAATATTACGGATGGCAGCGTCAAAAGGACTTTATGACAGTTCAGCAAAGGCTTGAAGAAGCTCTTTCCACTTTATTAAAAAAAGAAATAACGGTAAGAGGTGCAAGTCGCACAGATACCGGAGTTCATTCTTTGGGACAACGGGCTGTTTTTACTGACAATACACTTACAATTCCCACAGAAAAAATACCTTTAGCTGTTAACAGCTTTCTGCCCGATGATATTGTAGTAACAGACGCGGTAGAAGTGGACGAAAATTTTCATCCTCAATACAGTGTTACTGATAAAACATATGAGTACAAGATTTTAAACAGTAAGTACAAAAATCCTCTTCTGGTAAGATATACTGAGTTTATAAGACCTAAGCTTAATATTTCTGCAATGCGAGCAGCCTGTCCTTATTTTTTGGGAGAGCATAATTTTAAAGCTTTTTGCGCAACAGGGGGTTCATCTAAAACCACAGTGAGAACTATTTATTCGTTGGACATCGAGGAAGACGGCGATATAATAATTATCAGAATAAATGGAAATGGATTTTTATATAACATGGTAAGAATCATAGCCGGTACCCTTGTATATGTAGGGCTCGGTAAAATAAAAGCAGATGATATAGGTGATATAATTGAATCTCTTGACAGAACAAGAGCAGGAAAAACACTTTCACCGAATGGATTGACATTGATGGAGGTTAACTATGAGTGAAGAGAAAAAAAAGAAAAAAGGCAGTATCGGAGTAATAATACTTATTGCAATATTATTAATAATATTTTTTGGTGTCGCTGCGGGAATTGTTAAATTTAGGCAATTCACTTCCTTTGAAGTTAATAATGCCGAAAGTAAAGGTGAAGCTCAAGTTGAAATCAGTGTCACGGTTGATGACGGTGACACAGTCAGGGATATTGCATCAAAGCTTCAAAACAGCGGGGTTATAGACAGCAGCTTGCAATTTCTTTATCTTTGCCGAAGAGAAGGTGAAGGTTCTGACTTTCAGCCCGGTACCTATTCTTTTAACAATTATATGGATTTCAATGAAATATGTGAGATACTTAAAAGCGGAAGACTTGACGATGAACAAATAACCGTTACCATCAAAGAAGGCGCTTGGATTACCGAAATTGCTTCTCAACTTGCTGATGCCGGACTTGTAAGTGAGGAAGAGTTTATGGAAGCATGTAACAGCAGAGACTATGATTATGATTTCATTGCAGATATTCCTGATAGAGAAAATTTGTTGGAAGGGTATTTATTCCCCGATACATATTATTTTTCTACTGATATGACTGCACATGATATTGTAGATAAAATGCTTACACGTTTCAATGAAGTATTTGATGTTTCTTTGAAGGGCGCAGCACAGACTCACGGTTTGACCGTTGATGAAGCGGTTATAGTTGCATCCCTCAGTGAGAGTGAAGCAAAATATCCTGAAGACAGAGGAAAAATA
>CALWRD010000009.1 GCA_944383875.1 uncultured Clostridia bacterium
CTTCCGAACCACCCATAATAGATACGGAGGAAATATCCTGTATCCTCTCAAACTCCTGAGTAATGTTGTTATCACAGTAAGTACAAAGCTCATTGGTATCATACTTTGTACTTGTAACGCCGACAGCAATACTTTCCTGATTCATATCCATCTTCATTATATTCGGCTCATCGGCATCCTCAGGCAGTCTCATACTTACCTGATCAATTTTATCCTTAAGATCCTGAGTAGCGGTATCAATATCCGTACCATCTACAAATTCCACCATTACCATTGATGAGCCTGTAGAGGAAGTGGATGTAATTCCGTCTACACCGGTAAGGGTTGCAACAGCCTCTTCAATAGGCTTGGTAACAAGTTCCTCTATTTCTTCCGGACCTGCGCCCTCATAAGCAGTGCTTACCACTGCCATAGGAGACTCTGCAGTCTGCATATATGCAAGCTCAAGGGCACTGTATGCAAGATAACCTATAAACAGGATAATCATAACGCCCATGGTAGTGGTAACGGGTCTGTTAATACAAGTTTTTATCATTGCAAACCCTCCTTAGTTACTTTCGGTTTCAGAAGAGGCTTGCGTTGTCTCCTCAGCAGTACTTACGGTTTTATCGGTAACATCATTAACCGCCTCTCCGTCGGCAAGATAGGTCTGACCTTCGGTAACTATCGTCATACCTACGCTTAAACCGGAAGTAATTTCAACCATATCTCCGTTGTCAATACCTATCTCAACATCATATCTCTTTGCCTTTCCGTCCTCAACGGCAAAGACATAGCTTTCTCCGTCTTTGGTAATAACGCTGTCACGGGAAATTACAATGGCATTATCACTCTTTTCCTTGGTAAAGTATACCTGAGCAAACATACCGCTCTTAAGGGAACCATCCTCATTAGGAATATTTACCTTTACCTCATATGTACCGTCAGTGTTTGCATCAGGTGAAACAGAGGAAACAGTACCCGAAAAATCCTCATCGGAGGCTGTAGGAATACTGATCCTTACCGCATCCCCCGCCTTAATGGAGTTGATAAGCTGCTCGGATACATTTACTACTACATCGACGGAATTAGTACCGATTATAACAAAAGGAGTGGTACCCTGAGAAAGATTTGCTCCCGCAGTTACGTTACACTGGGAAACAGTTCCGCTGATAGGTGCGGTAACCACTGCATCATCAAGGCTCTGCTTAGTGCTTTCAAGCTGTGCCTTACTGCTTTCAAGCTGTGCTTTAGCCTGCTCAAGGTTATCCTCTGCCTGAATTATATTTTCTTCAGATGTCTGATTTACAAGAATATCGTAATTTGTATTTGCCTGTTCAAGACTGTCCTGCGCCGACTCATACTGTATATTTGCCTGTTCCAGTGAAAGCTGAGCCTGTGTATAAGAGTTTTGTGCCTGCTCATATGCATCTTTATAGCTATTCATATTTTCCTCTGAAAGTCCGCCCGCCTCATAAAGCCGGGTATATGTATTGTAATCATTTTCCGCCTTATCAAGATTGAGCTTTGCTGTATCAAGTGAAACCTGTGCGTTGTCCACACCGGTCTGGGCATTTTTCAGCGAGTTTTCTGCGGAAGTAATTGCACTCTTGGCACTTTCTATCTGGGTCTGCATCGAGGCACCGTTAGCCATCTTTAAGTTATTCTCAGCTGTATTTACAGCTGTCTGTGCCGTATTTACACTTGCCTCGGACACCTTAACACTGTTTTCAATACTGGTGGTATCCATAGTAAAGAGGACATCTCCTGCCTGCACCGTATCGCCTACGTCAAAATTAACCGTTGCTACCTTGCCGCTGAGGGCACTGTAAACATCAACCTCGTCACTTGGTTCCAAACTGCCGGAGTAAGCATATTCATTTGAAATTGAGCTAAGCTCCAAAGTCTGTGTCCTTACTGCTGTTGCCGTTTCAGCCTGTGTTTCCTGCGGGGGCATATTTGCCGGTGCTCCCTGTGCCTCTTCTCCTGAGCCACATCCGCTTAAAAGCATCAGCATCGTCATAGCTATCGCTGTTAATTTAACATACCTTTTCATTACAAAACCTCCGATGAATGGAATTTACTGTTTCGACTACTATTGTATTCCTTCCGACAAGGTTATTGTATTTAACTTTCATTACAATTTCTTAATAGGAAGTTAAGAATCGGATTAGAAAATTATTTCAAAAATATGAAAATTGGGCTGCTGCCAAATGCAGCAACCCAATATAATTAATGTGCCATAAACCCATCAAAGAGAAAAGCATACTGCAAAAATTTATATTGCAAATAAAGTTCATCCCTTTGCGCTGTCATATCCACTTCTTCACCACTGCTGTTATAGATACTTCTAAGAGTAAGTGCCGGATATTTTAATAAAAGCTCCTTACGGAAATTATCCCAGGAAGTCAGAGGCAAACCGGCAGCTTCCTTAAGATAACACGAGAGATATGCCGGGCTTGTCAGTTCAATATAGTTCTCTTCAATGTCATAATTTGCCCAAACGGCAAAGGGTACAATATATCTCGCATCACTGCCCAGATATTCAAATTCCTCTCTTGCATTTCGCTCAAAAGAAACATTCGGCTGATGATCCCCAAAGATGACAACAACAGTCGGCTCATTATATTCCTCAAAATATGAAATGAGCTCACCTATCGCCTTATCCGACATTGAGGCAAGTGTCAGATACTGATCAAGCTCCTCACTGCCCTCATTGACAGCATGCACCTGATTTTCAAAATCATCCCCATCATAGGTATATCCACCGTGATTTTGAATAGTAACATTAAAGACAAACAGCTTTTCATCCTCAGTCTTATTTTCAAAAAGTTCCTCTATTTTTTTAAAGCTGTCACTGTCACTTAAGTAACCCCTTACATAATCATAGCTGCCAAAATAAGGTTTGCTGCGCATACTTGAAGAATTTCGTTCAACTTCGTCTCCGAAGTTTTCCGCAAAAATACATTCATCAAAGCCCAAAAGAGGATAAACGCTGTTTCTCCTCCAACTGTCCTTCCAAAAAGGATGCAGAGCTATATTTGTATACCCCTCTTCCTTAAGGTCATAGCAGAGAGAATTGAGGGGCTGTGAAACACATTGTACGAAGGCATTTGTGTCTGTATTTAAAATGCCGTCGGTTATACCCGTAAGAAATTCAAACTCGGTTATGCAGGTGTTTCCACCAAAAACAGATACAAGCATATTACCCTTTACGGTGTTTTCTCTAAGGGAGTTAAAGTTCGGCAAAACATCTTTGTCCGTTTCAAGCTCATACACCCCTGTTAAATCCGAAAAAGCTTCATCCATAACCACTACAATATTCGGCTTTTCACCTGTCCCGCTTATTGAAGGATATTCCTCAAGTACAGCCTCAGCAGTCTCAAGGCTGTATCCTTCCGGCTTTTGTATGATCATACGCTTGGCATTAAGCCAGAAGGTCAGGGCAGTACCAAACCTTTCATTTGAAACAGCCGTATCATACTTATCATAATGCAAGGTATCGGGATTGTTTTCCTCAAAATAATAAGATAAAAACTTAAAATATAAAACCGTAAAAATCACAGCTGCGGCAATCATAATAATACGCTTATATAACCCTCTTATTGCTGTATTAAATTTATAGGCAAGTATACACCAAAGCACCGTACCCTGAAACGAAATAACAAGATCGTACGTGAGCCTGAAGCTGTAATTGTCCGCAACGCTAATGGCGGTATTGACAGCAAAAATATCCGCAGGCACTATAGGCGTATCCCTGAAAAGATAAACCTCCGTATTAAGTGCATAAGCAAAAAAGAATATAACAGCCGTTACGGCAGTGGCAAAAGCAGGTCTTGCGGTAAGTGCGGATAAAACTGCCGCAAACACAAAATAAATAAGGCAGTTAAAAATCCACAGCCTGAACAGCCGTATTTCAAAGTTGTACATAATGACAGCAGTGATATACAGCGGGAGCAAAATAAGCATAATCAATGATACAATCAGCTTAACTCTTTTACTTAATTCATTTGTATGTATTGTAAAGGCAGCGCATATCAAAGCCGACATAGCTGCCGTGTATAAAATCTTTAAATAATCTGTACTGCCGTCAGTTGAAAACTGCTCCGGGCAGAAGAAAACAAACCCAAGCGTAAGCACAAGCACAACCGCATACAGTATATAAAAATGCAACGAATAAATCCTATTTGTCATCATCATCCGAATTGCCGAAGCACAGCTCATATAACTTTTGCTTAACCGAATACTCCCTCATCAGCTCCGACAACTCCTCAAGCTCCTTATCATCAACAGTATTTCTCCTTGTTTTAACGGCACGAATCATAATATTTTTAGGAGTATGCTCCATATCTATGAACTCCATTACAGAGGTTTTGTAGCCCTTAAGCTCCAAAATCCTTGCCCTTATTGCATCTGTAAGGATTGCTGAAAAACGTTCCTTTAATATACCATGCTTAAGGATAATATCCATGGCAGGATTTTTAATCTGACTGTTCAGCTCATGCTGGCAGCAGGGCACGCTCATAATAACTCCGCAGCCCCAGCGTATGCCATGATAAATGGCTATATCCGTAGCCGTATCACAGGCATGAAGAGTAATAATCATAGATATTCTGCCGTCAATATTATCAATATCCGCTATATCTCCCGCATAAAACTTAAGATGCTCAAAGCCAAAACGTTCAGCCAGTTTATTGCAGTATTCCACAACATCAGCCTTGAGATCAAAGCCCATAATCTCCACATTTTTACCTTTCATTATATTAAGGTAATGGTACATTGCAAATGTTAAATAGCTTTTTCCACAGCCCATATCCACGATAACACTGTTGTCAGGTATATAATCCTCCACATCCTTAAGCATTTCAAGAAAACGGTTAATCTGTCTAAACTTCTTTTGCCTGCGGTTAATAACAACACCATTTTCATCCATAAGACCAAGATCGTGCATCCATGGAATGTACTCTCCGTCACTTAAGACATAGTTTTTAGCCGCATTATGTGCAAACTCCACCTCCGCCGCATTTGGATTTGGTTTAACGCCGGTCAGCTTAAACTCACCTTTCTTGTTCATAAGGATAGTAAGATAATTGTCAGCTATGATATTGCACTGTTTAAAACCCGTTGACATCAGCTCAAATATACGGGGTATTACCTCATCAGCCCCGCAATTTTCGTGCATTACCTTACTGCCTTCATACATTGCAAACTGAAAGCCTTTTCTTCCCTTTACGGCAACGGGCTTTACCTTAATCTTAAACACCCCGTCTTTTTTAACGGGGTTGCTGATGGCTGCACTTTCCAGCATACCAATATTTATCTTTTCCTCTGCCGACTTTACGGCGTCCTCTCTTGTATACATATCATACCTCACAGGGTTTAAGTATTTCCCTAATATCAACGTCAATTAAAATAATGTCCTCTCCAATGCGCACTATACAGCACCAATCAATTATGTATTCCTTTTCCCTGCCGAATATACCCCAAAGGCAGCCTGGACCCGGCACAATAAGGCTTAGTACACGCCCACACTTAACATCTATCACAACATCGCATACATATCCCAGCCTGAATCCGTCACGTATATTAACAACTTCCTTATGCTTTAAGGTTGCAATGCGCTCCACATATATTCACCCCCATGGGTAATTATATGCAGAAATCATTGCGCTTAAGCCAATTTATAAACAGAGAAAACCACTGTTTTGTACCTTCTATATCACTTGCAAGGTCACTTCCGTGCCTGCCGTCGGGAAAAAGATGCAGCTCACAGGGAATACCCTTTTCCTTAAGTGCGGCAGCCATAGCCAGACTGTTTCTGCAGTCAACACTGGCATCGGCAAAGGTATGCCACAGGAATACGGGAGGCATATCATCCCGCACATTGTCCTCGCAGGACATAGCATCCATAAGCTCCTTATCATCTCCTAAAAGGCAATCCATTGAACGGTTGTGTGATATATCCTTTCCGGCAGTAATAACCGGATAGCAAAGTCCCAGAAGATTGGGCTCAGCGCTGACCTTATCTATTTCATCCACAGGTTCATATTCAAACTTGTCATAGTATTCCGCCTCAATACAAGCCAAATGACCTCCTGCGGAAAATCCCATAATGCCGATTTTGTCAGGGTCGATATTATACTTATCCGCATAATAACGAACATAACGAACAGCACGCTTTGCATCGGTCAGCTCAACGGGATGATGGTATGGTGCAACCCTATAGTTAAGTACAAAGGCACTTATACCCTCTTTATTTAATGCCTCGGCAATATTGCCTCCCTCATGATCCGCCCTGTGGCTGTATCCGCCACCGGGGCAAATAATAAAACAGCTGTGGATCTTACCGTCATCAATCGCATATACATCCAAGGTGGGGCAGTTTGCGTTATCCTCTGTATTCAAATTTTCATCATACATCGGAGGAAGCTCCCAAAGCTTAACATTAGTCATTAATAACCTCTCCTTTACTTGGTTATAATTTCGTAACCGTCCTCGGTAATAAGTACAGTATGCTCCCACTGTGCCGAAAGGCTGCCGTCCTTGGTAACCACGGTCCAGTCATCATCCAGAATTTCGCAGTCGTAGGCTCCGGCATTTATCATAGGCTCAACGGTAATCATCATACCGGGCACCAGAATCATGGTTTTGCGGTTTGTCCTGAAATGGTTTACCACAGGGTCGGAATGAAAATCAAGTCCAACGCCGTGACCACACAAGGCTCTTACAACAGAATATCCGTTTTCATCTGCTATATCATGGATGGTGTTACCGATATTACCTACAGGCATATATGGTTTGATACATTTGATACCCTCATCCATACACTGCTTTGTAACCTCCACAAGGCGCCTTGCCTCGTCGCTTACATCCCCTATCATATACATACGGCTCATATCGGAATAATAGCCGTCCAGAATAGTGGTTACATCCACATTAATTATATCACCGCTTTTAAGAGGTGTATCATCGGGGATGCCGTGGCAAATAACATCATTTACAGAGGTACACACACTTTTCGGAAAGCCCTCGTAATTAAGTGGTGCAGGAATACCTCCCGCCTCCCTTGTCATGGTGTCCACAAGGGTATTAATCTGGTTGGTGGTAACGCCTTCCTTGACAAAATCTTCAAGGGCATCCATAATGCTTACGGAAACCTTTGCGCTTTTCCTGACTCCCTCTATCTGTTCGGGAGTTAAAATAAGCTCTCTGCCGGGCATAGGGTAACCCTGATCCATCAGGGGTCTTAAAATTTCCTCATCGCTTCGCTCATGGCAAGCCTTATACTTTTTGCCGCTGCCACACCAACATTTATCATTTCTTCCGAGTTTAAACATCCGTATATACCTCTTTTCTGTAGTATTCAACAAGCTCCTTGTTTTCCTGCGCATCAAGGGCAAGGACGCCCTTTTCGGACATGGCAAAAGTCGCCCTGTCCACCTTTTCGAACCAACCGTAGGCATTTGACCTGAGGGCATTCCTGATTTTATCGGGATAACCAAACTGCCTTAATTTTGCCGTATTTAATGTATCATAGACTTCCATATGACAGAGGGCGAGCACAGATGCCTCCGTATACGCCGTTATTATCCTCCGACGTGTACTGCCGCCCACATTCATATCCATATTTCTGCCATCGGCTTCTTTCAAAAGCTTCGCCTTTTTTCTGCCGTTTATTTTGACATCGGTTTTAAAAGGCTCGGCAATAAATTGTGCAATGTGCGCCCCTTCAACTCCTACGGTAATCAAGCCTATGCCAAGTTCCTTAAGAAGCCTCAGCATCATCCTTATGTTTTTATCATTATACCGCCGTGGGCGAGGAATTGCAATATATACTCTGTCAGTAAGGCTTCGCCGTTCCATAGCCTGATATACCACCTTAAGGTTAAAATGCAGCTTAAGTTCCACCACAACAAGCTCATCACCTCGAAAAGCCGCTATATCACAGTCATTAACCTCTGCCTTGACAATATATCCATTGCTTTCAAGCAGTTTTTTTACAGGCTCAAAAAGCTGCACTTCCTTTTTTATGTCAGCCATTTTGTCTGCCCTCTGACATTATCTTTTCTATTTCCTCCGTTGTACGGGGTATATCCGGAGAAAGCACCTCACACCCTTCCTCTGTAACAAGGACATCATCTTCGATGCGTATGCCGATTCCTTCCTCGGCAATATACAGCCCCGGCTCAACAGTAAGCACCATACCCGTTTCCAGAAGTCCTTCGTTATGTCTGCCCACATCATGTGTTTCCAGTCCGAGCATATGGCTTACTCCATGGTAATAATAGCGTGAAACCTCCTCCGGAGATTTTATCAGCCCGATTTTTATAAGCTCTTCGGCATAATATTTTTTAAGAGTAATATTTAAACTCTTAAACTCAATGCCGGGCTTGATAGTGTTGACAATAAGCCTGTTGCCACCAAGCACTATGTCATATATCTGCTTTTGTCTTGAAGTAAATTTTCCGCTGACGGGAAAGGTTCTGGTTATGTCTCCGTTATAGTATTCATACTGGGCGCCCACATCAAGCAAAATAAGCTCATCCAAACCTGTCTGACTGTTGTTGTCGGAATAATGCAGCACCGTTGCGTTTTTACCGGAGGCAGCTATGCTTTTAAAAGCGAAATCCGTAACGCCCGCCTTTTTAAGCTCAAAGTCAAAATAAGCCTCTATCTCATATTCATACATACCGGGACGGGCATTTTTCATCATAGCCTCAATGCCACGGGCGGTAATATCAATGGCACATCTTATTTTATCAACCTCTACAGGCTTTTTGATGCGGCGCATTTCAGCTAAAACTCCATGGGCATCCACAACATTAAGGGCAGGGTAATTTTCAGCTATGCGCTTTGCAAGCTTAAGAGCAGGGGATTCGGCATTGAAATATCTGTTTTCCAGATCCAGATAAACATTTTCAAGATGTCCGTTAAAAACCCTATCCGAAAAAATTTCATCAAATTCATCAATATATTTGTAATCGGTTATTCCCGATTTTTCTCTGCACTCTTCCGCTGAGATAACAGCTCCTACCCACTTTGCCTTAACCTCATCAAACCGCTCAATAAACAAAGCAGCATCACACACTTCGCCTTTTTTAACAAGCATAAGTATTAGGTTTGGTCTGTCCAGTGCGGTAAGATAATAAAAATTTCTGTTTGGTGTAAAAGGATAATTTTCATCACCCAGCTTAGTCCTTACTTCACCGCTGAAAAACAGGGCAATACTGTCATCAAGCATTTTTTCACAAAAATCATATCTGTTTTTACCGACAAAATCTTTCACCTTAAAGCCTCCGCAATCAATAAATAAAATTTAAAAAGGTGTCCTTAAAAATGTCCCCAGCAGGACACCTAAAGAACACCCCTTTGGCATTTTCTCAGAAATGCCCGACACTTCACTTTAAAAATGCTTCAATATAATTTGCTATCTGGTCAACAGCTCCGTCTACACCTATCTTGGCAGTATTAAGTACTATATCATAGCCATGTATGCTGTCCCAGTCCATTCCCGAATAATAGCTGTGGTAAGTTGCACGCTTCTTATCGGCTTTGTTAAGTATGCTTTCAACATCCTTTTCCTTGGTATTTTCATTAGCATACAATTCCATAAAACGTTTCTTTCTGAAATCGAGATCAGCCCTTAAGAATACCCTTACAAGGTTAGGCTCATCCCTAAGCACATAGTTCGAGCAGCGACCCACTATTACAGCGGACTTATCCTGTACAAGTTCCTTGATTACCTTTGACTGTATCGCAAACAAAGTATCATTGGTAAGCATATTGTTGTTTTGGAAGAACAGTGAATTCATAGGATAAGAACCCATAACAACGGAGTACAGAAGACTGTTTGTTGCAACCTCGTCAGCTTTTTCAAATACACTTTCAGCATAACCGCTTTTTTTAGCCGCAAGAGCCAAAAGCTCCTTGTCATAAAAATCAACGCCAAGCTTTTTTGCAAGCTTTTCGCCTATCTCATGACCGCCGCTGCAATACTGTCTGGCAATAGTAACAGCAAATTTTTTGTCCATATTAATCACCCCTCAATATTTATTGTAATTATTATACATCAACCGCAAAAAAAAGTCCATAATTTTTATTGATTTTTTTAGCCTATACCAATAAATAAAAATACCGGTGTTAATATATTCGATTGAAAATTTACAAAACTGTTGTCAGAGATTTATTTGTTTCTTTGACTTATTCTGTCATACAAGGTATACAAATACTGCGTCTTGTTTTCCAACAGATAGTAATGATTTATATAAAAGCAAGTGGTAATGCCAAAAATCAAAAACAGCAACCCAAGCATAAGCTCCTCAAAGTACAAAAAGGAAAAGAGCATCATTAAAGAAAAAAGAGCAAAAAACATAGTAACAATCAGATGTACCAATCTTTCATGCTGAAAGTATCCGATCCACCTTGACATATAACTTAAGAAGGCATCCCTATCCTCATCTTTTCCGTTTTTCAGAAAGTCCTCCGCCTCTTTTACCTTGTCAAGCATCTGTCTGCGCATAATACCACCCCTTAAAGGTTTTTAATAACTTTTTTATACAAATGTATAATAAAGACAGTGGACAGAGTAACCGACGCAAGTTCCGCAATAGGCATAGCGCACCATACAAGGTTAAGATTGCCGGTAAGTGACATCAAATAAGCGACAGGCAGCAAAATTATCAGCTGACGGCAAAGTGAAATAATCATACTTAATACACCGTGTCCCATAGCCTGAAGCATTGAACTGGTAACTACCGAATAACCTGCAAAGATAAAGCTTAAAGTTATTATACGTATAGCCACAACACCTATGCCAAGCATTTCCTCGGAGGCATTGAACATAAGCAGAATCTCTTTTGGAAAAGCCTGCATAATTATAAGACAGCAGAGCATAATACACATAGCAAAAATAACGCTCAGCTTGTATGTGCCCATAATCCTGTCCTTACGCTTAGCTCCGTAGTTGTAAGCAATAATAGGAACCATACCGTTATTAAGACCGAATACAGGCATAAAGGCAAAGCTTTGCAGCTTTACATAAACGCCGTATACAGCTGTAGCCGTTGATGAAAAGCCCATAAGAATACCGTTTATGCCATAGGACATAACAGAAACAATGGCATTCATAACCATTGAAGGCACACCTACACTGTAAATCCTGCCTATAATATGCAAATCCGGCTTAAAACCCTTGATGCTTAAGTTTATTTCGTGATTTACCTTAAGGTTAAAGAAAAGTGCAAGGGCAAATGCCAGAAGCTGTCCCATAACAGTGGCATAAGCGGCACCGCTTACACCCATTTCTGGAAAACCAAATAAACCGAAGATAAAAATAGGGTCAAAAATAATATTGATAATTGCACCGAGACCCTGAGTATACATTGTATAAATCGTTTTACCGGTGGATTGAAGCAGCCTTTCAAAAATCATCTGCGCAAATACGGAAAATGCACAAAAAGATACAACTCTTAAATACTGTACACCGTATTCAATAATCTGTGGATCGTTAGTCTGGCTCTTATAATAAAGCTCAGGTACAAAAAAACTGAGTATCAGAAATACAAGACTACTCATTATTGCCAAAAAAATACCGTTAACGGCAGATTTGTTAGCTGTATCAAACTCCTTGCTGCCGAGGCTCATGGACAGCAGTGCATTCATACCTACACCGGTACCCACCGAAATACCTACCATAAGATTTTGTACGGGAAAAGCCAGTGAAACTGCGGTAAGAGCCGCCTCATTGATACGTGCCACAAACAGACTGTCCACAATGTTGTACATAGCCTGTACAAGCATAGAAATCATCATAGGCAGCGACATATTTATAAGCAGCTTGCCTACCGGCATAACACCCATTTTATTTTCGGATGCTACATTGTTCTCCATAATTAACTTCCTTCCTTTTGTTAATTCGGTGGGTCCTTCCCTCTCCCTCCGTAAGAATATTATTTAAGCGCTGTCACGGAACCATAAACCAAGCTTTGCATAACAATAAATTTAACCAAGTACAAATTGATTAACCTCATGTAAACAAATTAATTCCTTTTTATGCACTGTAAAAACATTCTCCCTCTGCTTCAAAACAGCATTGATCAACCAATCGGTTGACAAAATATATCATTTTTATTATATCAACCTAAGTGATTGTTGTCAATTTATTAAAAAAATGGTTCAGACCGATAGTCCGAACCATTTTTAACTGCCGCAAAAGCAGCAGAATTATTTATTTAGCACCGGTTTATTCGCCGCTTAAGGCTGTATCGACCGCTGTCTTTTCTGCCTTCTTTGCCTCTCGCTTTGCCTTTTTCTTCAAAAGGTGGTCAGTATACTTAGAGTATATTGCCGGTATAATAAACAAGGTAACCAGCGTAGCAAAACCAAGACCGAACACCTGTACTATAGCAAGACCACGCATCATTTCAGAACCGTCATCTTGAGAAAGCATCATAGGCAACATCGCTATGATGGTAGTAAGTGTAGACATCATAATAGGTCTGAAACGGGATGGAGCAGATATACGCATAGCGTCCGTGGGCTGCATACCCTGCTCTCTTACCAAAAGGTTAGCATAGTCAACAAGCACAATTGCATTGTTAACACCAACACCTATAAGCACTATCAAACCTATAAGGCTGGTAACGGAAATCGGCTCATTCATAATTGCGCAGCCAAGCAAAGCACCGGATATACCTACAGGCAATGCACAGATAACTATAAGAGGATATGCTATTGACTCAAACTCCGCAGCCATAACCATATAAAGCATAATAAAGCCTACCAATAAAGCCAGAAGTAAGCCTGAGAAGGTTTCAACCATCTGTTCCTGACTGCCTCCAAACTCCCATGTAACGTTTTCAGGCAATTCGTAATTTTCCAGCAATGCTCTAATCTGGGCATTTGCTTCACTTTGAGAGATTGTATCAAGATTAGCTGACACAGTTACATATGTTGATTGATTATCCCTTGTAATAGATGTGGGCACTTCTTCCGTATATATTTCAGCCAGATCCGACAAAGGCACGGAAACACCGGTTGAAGTTGGTATCAGTATATTTTCCACATCAACAAGATAATTGATCTTATCCGAATCCTGCATAATTCTTATGTCATACTCATCATCATTTATCTTATAAGTGGTAGGAACGCTGCCTGTAATATCTGTCCTTAAGATGCCTGCTATAGTTGACGCAGATGTTCCGTAAAGTGCAGCCTTATCTCTGTCTATACTTATGGTAGTTTGAGGAGCCGCCTCTTCAAGGGAAGTAGTCGCATCGGTAAGTCCCTTGACTTCTTTAACAGTTTGAAGGAAATCATCCGCCACCTGCTTAAGTACTTCCGTGTCATCTCCGTAAATATTTATCTCAAGACCTGATGATGAATAAGAGCCCATTGCGGAAGTAGAAGCCGTTACCGTAATATCTGCACCGGCAATATCCCTTACTTTAGTTCTCATATCGGTGGCTATTTCCGAGGAACTTCGATCCCTGTCCAGTTTTGAAACCAATTCCACCGTAATTGAGGCACTGTCCGAGCTGCTGCCCATAAGAGCAGCTGCCATTTCACTTCCTCCCACAGTGACGGATACATTTGTAATTTCCGGAGCGTCATCTATTCTGTCTACCACTCTTAACGCCATTTGCTCCGTTTCCTCAATTCTGGTACCCTTTGGCATATCTACATTAATTATAACTTCACCCTGATCGGCATCAGGCATAAATACAAAGTCAAGCCTTAAGATAAAACTGCCTGCAAAGATAACAAAGGCAACAGCCAATGCTATAGTAATTGTACGATGGTGCAGCACCTTATTAAGCAGTCTTCCGTATCCCTGCCTTATACCTTCAATAATAATTGTAATTACATCAAAAAATTTGCCGATAATCGTCCTTGACCGCCTTCCGGTAACGTCCTGAGGGCTGACCAAAAGGTAACATGCCATAGGCACAAAAGTAAGAGCTACCACTACAGATGAAAGCACCGAAAAGATAATCGTAAGGCAGAAATCATTAAACATTTCCGCAGCCATACCACCTATAAATGTAATAGGAAGAAAAACAACAACATTGGTTAAGGTTGATGCAATAACTGAGTTTGTAACCTCACGCGCGCCCTCTGTAGCCGCTTCAAACTTATCAATACCCTTTTCAAGCTTTTGGAATATACTTTCCATTACAACGATGGAGTTATCCACCAGCATACCTACACCGATTGTAAGACCGCCCAAGCTCATCATATTAAAATTAACACCGCAAAGCTTCATTGCCGCAAAGGTAAACACTACGGAAGTAGGCATAGCAACAGCGGTAATAAGCGTAGTCTTCATATTTCTGAGGAAAATATAAAGAATAACTATTGCAAGCAAAGCACCCTGTACAAGAGAACTTACTACATTTGAAAGGGAATCCCTGATATAATCAGCGGGATCCGAAACCACAAGAAAGTCAATATCCGGATACTCGGCTTCCAGCTCTTCCATCTCAGCCAAAACACCGTCCGAAACCTCTACTGTGTTCGCCGTAGACTGCTTTGCAACGGAAACAGTAACACTGTTTACACCGTTAGTATAAGATGTACTTGCAGTATCTGTAAAGTCCTCATACACTTCTGCCACGTCACTGAGCCTTATAACAGCGCCGGAGGCAGTGGTAATAGGCAGATTTTTGATATCCTCAAGGGCTTCATACTCACCCTTTACACGAAGAGTAAGGTTTTTGTTTCCTTGAAGTATATCGCCGAGAGGTGTATTGATATTTTCTGCTGCTATTATACCGGAAATACCGCTTTCACTTAAGCCGTACCCTCTCATTTTTTCCTGATCAAGCACCACCCTGATCTCTGTTTCATTTCCTCCGGCTACATTTACCGAACCTACACCGTTTACACGCTCAAGACGAGGTACTATTTCATTGTCTATAGTCTGCTTAACCTCTGTCGAGTCCTTACCCTCCACCGAAGCACTGATTATCATTGATGACATTGAGTTAATGTCAATTTGCGCAATCATCGGCTCCGAGGCATCCTCGGGAAGTGTCGATTTGATCAAATCCACCTGCTCCCGTACGTCTTGTGCAGCGCTGTCTACATCCCTGTCTGTGGTAAACTGTATAATTACCGTAGACATACCGTTTGATGAGGTTGACTGAAGCTCATCAAGACCACTCACGGAAGAAACGGCTTTTTCGATAGGCTTTGTTATGAGCTGTTCAATTTCTTCCGGACCTGCTCCGTCATAGCTTGTGATAACAAGTGCAACAGGTATGTTCATATTTGGCATAAGATCCATACTCAATGTCATAATACCCAGCAATCCGAAGCACATACAAACAAGAATAGCCATAATGGTGGCAACGGGTCGCTTAACACAAATCTTTGAAATACCCATAGATTATTCCTCCTCACCGCTGTCAACAACATTTACGGCTTCGCCGTCGGAGAGATAATCCTGTCCGGAAACAACTACTTTGTCACCATCACTTACACCACTTGTAAGCTCTATGTATTCACCGTTGTCAATACCTGTTTCAACCACTGCTTTCCTTACGGTGTTGTCATCATTCAAAACATAAACATACTGCTCGGTTTCATTTTCAAGTACAGTATTCCTTTCTACTACAAAGGCATTGTCGTTTTTACTCTCCACAAAGCTCACGCTTGCAAACATACCCGGCTTTAAAGTTCCGTCAGTGTTTTCTATTTCAACTTCTACCGGATATGTCCCTGTAGCGTCTGCCACGCCCGTAACAGTCTTAATGGTTGCAGTCACAGGTTCCGTAGATATGCTGCTGACCACAACATCCACGCTGTCGCCTGCCGCAATCTTATTGATAAGCCCTTCACTTACATTTACGTCTACCGTAACAACCGAAGTATCGGTAATTACCATAGGGCTTGAACCGGAGCTTACCATATTGGTAACTTCAATATTTTTGCTGCTGACAACGCCCGAGCAAGGGGCTGTAACAACCGTGTCCGCAAGTGTATCCCTTGCCTGCTGCAAAGAGGTATTTACAGAATCACGGCTTGCAACCGCACTATTTACACTGTTTTGCGCATTTGCAGTATTATCTGCGGTAGTCTGATTGTCATATATATCAAGAGCTTCCACAGCCTGATCATAAGTTATCTGAGCCTGATCAAGCTGATTTTGAGCTGTGGTAAGTCCAATCTGAGCCTGATCATACGCATTCTTTGCCTGCGTGTAACTTAGTTCTACGGAATCAAACTCACTCCTTGAAATAACGCCGGCATTATACATTTCAGTGTAATCATTGTATCTTTTTTGAATGTCATCATAAGAGGACTTTGCAGTTTCAACCGAAATATTTGCGTTATTTACAGCCTCCTGTGCCGTATCAACGCTTTTCTTGGCATTATCAACCGCTGTCACAAGCTGAAGCCTTGCAGACTGCGCCTGACCGCCGTCAACCTGCCTTAACCCTTCTTCCGCACTTGATACGCCTGCATCGCTTATCCTAAGCTGGCTTTCAAGAGAATCAATCTGATCCTGAATATCTGAATCATCAATAACAAAAAGAGTCTGTCCTTCGGTGACATAATCACCCTCATTTACCAATATTTCACTTACTCTACCCGAAATCTTAGGTGTTACTGATACGGTTTTATTGGCATCTATTTTACCCGCATATGTAAGATTTCTTTCTATGGTATCCGGCTTAAGAGTCATAACCTCTACTGCGCTAAGATTCGCATCTGTGCTTTGAGTAGTTGTGGCAGCGGCGTCCTCACTTGAAGAGCAGCCTGCCATTATGCTGCTGAAAGTAAGGCTGAGTACCAACATTGGCAAAATCAGTTTTTTCTTCATAATACATTAACCTCCGTTTAAATTAACTGAATAATCTGCGCATAGATATTTACGCAGCAATAATTAAAAAGTCTTGCCTGTTACATAATTTTTTTGAATGCCTGCAAAAAACAATCACAGGCCTTATTAAACATCTGTATTTTATCCTCGCTTAAGGTTAATAAATATTCCTTAAATCTGTTTTGAACAGCATCGCTGGCGGACTTAAGAACATCTCTGCCCTTATCCGTTATCCTTATGTACACCTTACGCCCGTCTTCACCCGACTTTGGATATTCCTTTTTAAGGTATCCTTTGTTCACAAGCTTGGAAACACCTATTGAAAGCGTACTGCCGCTTGAACCCAGATAGTTTTCAAGCTTTGAAATAGAGTCCATATCACTTTCACCTATGCACAAAAGTAATTGAAACTGATTAACGGTAATATTGTAAGGCAATTTAACCATACCGTCATCCATGCCGTTAATTTTACTGCTTATAATAAAATAAGCAATATCAACAGACAGATTTTTTATATCTTCATCTTGTTCCGGCTCGTTACAATGATTTTTTGCAATAAAGCCAATGAGCGTTTCACCATGATTGTTAACCTGCCGCAAATAACTGACTCCCTGTCTGAAAGCAGCTTTTGTCTGCTCATCAAACATACTATAAAGCTCAGCAAGTCCTTCAATATATACCCTGCCCATTTTTTCAAGCACGCTTACTCCCTTATCCGATATCGTCAGATAAGTACGTCTGCCGTCTTCACTGTCACTTGGGCGCTCCTTAATAACATAGCCCTTTGAAACCAATTTATTGATTACAATAGACGCAGTGCTTTTGCTTACCTTTAAAAAGGCTGCTATTTCCGATACGGTATGTATGCCGAGACATTCCAATATAACAAGTATGTCTATCTGTCGGTAACTCATACCCGCAAGATACGAATTTATTTTTTTACTTGTATCACTTCTCAGCCTAAGTCCCCAACCAATCTTCATCAGCCGGATCCATTTGTCGGTAATCACATCCGGTGTACAGGTATCTGACATAGCTGCACCTCCATTATTAAAGTTTTACAGTAAAACTATTTTATAATAAAACTGTTTTACTGTCAACCATTTTTTTCTTCGCAAAATCATCATATGCAGACAAAACTCCAATAAAAAAGCATCGGCTAAAAAACCAATGCTTGTATTTCCTTATTTATTGGCATTTACAGCTGCCTTAAGCGCCTGTGCCACCTGATCGGGACAGGACGTATTTTTGAATCCGCATTTAATACCTTCCAGTCTCTTGATTGCCTCATCAGCCTTCTGCCCCTTAAGAAGAGCCATAATTCCCTGCCTGTTACCGTCACAGCCGCCTATTATTTCTACCGACAGGATTACATTGTCATCATTGAGTTCCAGAATTGTTTTCTTGGAACAAACACCTTTGTTGTCATATTCAAAACGCATAGTAAATTCCTCCTAATCAATATTTAAATAAGTATAGTACCTAAGGCGTATTTTGTCAACAAATCAGATATACAAAAAAACATTGCATAAAAAGCCTATATGTGATAAAATTGTACCCATACAATAGGAGGTGTCAAATGGATATTTTTAACAATGTAAAATTAGACAAATCATCAAATGTTCCACTGTATCAGCAGCTTGCCGAAAGCATACTTAACTTAATAGAGCAACGGGAGCTGGCTCCGGATACCAAGCTGCCTCCTATACGCTCCCTTGCCGCAAGCCTTGGAGTAAACAGCGTCACGGTTGTAAACGCATATAAATATCTTGAATCAAAAAAGGCAGTATACTCCCATGTCGGAAGCGGTACCTTTGTTGCCGATCCCGGTCTTAACGATAATAAACCCGTTACCAGATCACTGCTTAGCAGAAAAAAACTTGACAGCATTGACACAGAGCATTGCATTAACTTTGCCGACACATCCGTATCGGTTGAACTGTTTCCCGTCAGTCAGTTTAAAAACTGTTTTAACGCAGTACTGGACAGAGATAAAGGAGACGCTTTCAGTTACAGCGATATTGATGCCATGGGCTACAAACCTTTGCGCAGAGTAATAGCTCAAAGACTTGAAGAGGAAGGTATCAAAGCCTTTGCCGAACGCATACAAATAATATCCGGTGCTCAGCAGGGATTGGATATCGTATCAAAAGCAATGCTTAACACCGGAGATATGGTTTTTACTGAAAAACCTACTTACTACGGTGCTCTCGGAGCAATATTTTCAAGAGGCGCACAGGCTGTTGAAATCCCCCTTGAACATGACGGTATAAATATTGATATACTAAAAAAGCTGCTGAAAGTATACAGCCCAAAATTTATATATGTTATGACCAGGTATCAAACCCCAACGGGTATATGCTACAGCCCTCAAAAAAAACGCGAACTTTTGGAGCTGGCATACAGACACAACTTCTATATAATAGAAGAAGACAATATGGGGGACTTTAACTACACTGACATAAAACCTGTCACCCTTAAGGCACTGGACTATCGTAATCGGGTTATATATATAAAAAGTTTTTCAAAAATACTTATGCCCGGACTCAGAATAGGCTATATGATACTGCCAAAAGCAGTATCACAGGCAGTAACCTCGGCAAAATACTCAAGCGATATTTCCACATCAGGCTTTATACAAAGAGCATTTGAGCTATACCTTCAAAGCAGTGAACATAACAGTCACATAAACAGAATGTGCAGCATATTCAGCGAAAAATATAAGCTCATAACTTCCCTGACAGATGAAAAGCTTATGTCCTATTTCTCATACAACAAAACCGGCGGTGGGCTTACACTATGGCTTAAACTCAGTGATAAGCTTCCCGATACCCGTGTGCTGTGCAGCGTTTTGACGGAAAACGGCGTCGTAGTAATGCCCGGAAATCTTTTTACTTCGGATGATGAAGAAATAAAAAGACACATAAGACTGAGCTTTGCAAACGTCACAAACGACAACATAAGCAATGGAATATCAATAATAGAAGATGTCTGCAAACAGCTTTACACAAAATGCAAATTGTGATATAATCTACTAAAAAAATATACGGAGGCTTTAGAATGAAGATAGAGACAAAATGCATTCAGTCAGGATATTCTCCTGCCAACGGCGAACCACGAGTAATACCTATTGTACAAAGCACAACATATAAGTATGACTCTACACAGACCATGGGGGACTTATTCGATTTAAAAGAAAACGGTTACTTTTACACACGCTTAGGCAATCCTACCGTAGGATATGTAGAGGAAAAAATAGCTGACCTTGAAGGCGGCGTAGGCGCAATGCTTACTTCCTCCGGTCAGGCTGCAAGCTTAATTACAATCCTTAACTTATGCCATAGCGGAGACAGTATTATAAGCGCATCCACAATATACGGCGGCACTTTTAATCTCTTCGGTGTTACCCTTAAGAAGCTTGGCATCGAATGTATATTTGTAGATGCCGAATTACCTCTCGAGGAACTTCAGAAGTTTGTTAAGCCAAACACAAAGGCTGTCTTTGGCGAGACTCTTTCCAATCCGTCACTTGATGTACTGGATATTGAAAAGTTTGCACAGCTTGCCCACAATAACAGCATACCATTAATAATCGACAATACTTTCCCTACACCTTTCCTTTGCAATCCCTTTGAATACGGTGCGGATATTATAATTCATTCCACCTCAAAGTATATGGACGGACATGCAACATCATTGGGCGGTGTAATCGTGGACAGCGGAAAATTTGACTGGACAAGCGGAAAATTTCCTGAATTTACCGAACCTGACGACTCCTATCACGGCGTAATATATACCAAAAACTTCGGTAAGGCAGCCTTTATTACAAAGGCACGTGTACAAATGATGAGAGACCTTGGTTCCACACCTGCCCCACAGAATGCCTTTCTGCTTAATCTGGGACTTGAAACCCTCCACCTCAGAATGGAAAGGCACTGCCAAAACGCACAAAAGGTGGCAGAATTCCTTGAAAACAATCCTAAGATCGCATGGGTAAACTATCCGGGACTTAAGTCAAGCAAGTACCACGACCTTGCAGCTAAATACCTGCCAAAGGGCTGCAGCGGTGTTATTTCATTCGGTGTGGCAGGCGGAAAGGCAGCTGCAGTAAAGTTTATGGACAGCCTTAAGCTTGCTGCAATAGTTTGTCACGTAGCCGATGCACGTACAAGCGTACTTCATCCCGCATCTTCCACACACAGACAGCTCACAGATGAGCAGCTTGTGGAGTGCGGTGTATCTCCCGACCTTATAAGAATGTCGGTAGGTATTGAAAATGTGGATGATATAATAGCAGATATTACACAGGCGCTTGAATGCGTTGACTGATTGACAATTACATATACACAAAAAGGGATATTACAAAGGCTTTCCTCTGTAGTATCCCTTCATTATTGTGGGCTTACTTTTTTACTACCGCACTTCCGCCGAATACATTTGACATTGGTATACTGTCAAGTGCCTTGTCAAGCATGGCAACATCATCGGTCGTCAGTTCAATATTATCGGCACCTGCATTTTCTTCAAGTCTATCTACATTGCGTGTACCGGGAATAGGTATGATCCATGGCTTTTTACACATCATCCATGCCAACGAAAGCTGAGCCGAAGTCGCATTTTTCTCCTTTGCCATATTTTCAATTAAATCCAGCAATTCTCTGTTTTTGTCAACAGCCTCATCGGTAAACTGGGGCATTGTACTTCTGTAATCGTATTTTTTATCAAAAACCGTTCCCTTACCGTATTTTCCCGTTAAAAACCCGTTAGCAAGGGGAGAGAAGGCAACAAAGGCAATATTAAGCTCCTCCAGTACAGGGAAAAGAGTCTCGTAATGCCTTGCCATCATTGAATAACGATTTTCCACTGCCGCAACAGGGCACACGGCATCAGCACGGCGAAGGTAGTCTTCGCCAACTTCTGAAATACCCCAACTGCGAATTTTCCCTTCCTCAATAAGTCTTGACATAACCCCTGCAACTTCCTCCGGAGGTATGCTTGGATCAACCCTATGCTGATAATACAGGTCAATATAATCCGTATTGAGCCTTTTCAAAGAGCCTTCAACGGAATTTCGTATCTTATCGGGAGAGGCATCGGCTATAAGCGGATGAGGCTGTACGTTACTGTCGGTATCAAACCTGATTCCAAACTTAGTGGCAATTACAACCTTGTCACGGCAATCCCTCAAAGCTTCTCCCACAAGCACCTCATTGGCATGGGGATCATCCTCAGTGCCGTATACCTCGGCTGTATCAAAAAAGGTATAGCCTAAATCCAGTGCCTTGCGAATAAGACTGATTGATTCTTTCTTTTCCAAGGGTGCACCGTAGGCATGGGAAAGTCCCATACAACCAAGTCCCATAGCGGAAACTTCAATACCGCTTTTGCCTAAAAATCTTTTTTTCATATTTTTTCACCTCAGCAAAAATATTTTATTATCTTGCATAAAAAAGCAAAACGCCGTATAATTAAATAAAAGGACAGGAGGTAATACCATGTACAACAAACAACTTGAAACCTTTATCTGTGTTGCCGACAGCGGCAGTTTTTCCAAGGCTGCGGAAAAATTGTATCTTTCAACAACCGCTGTAATAAAACAGATAAACTTGCTGGAGGATTCCCTTGGATTAACGCTTTTCAGCCGTACACACAGAGGCATTGTACTGACAGCCTCCGGAAAGTCCATGTATAACGATGCAAAGTATATCATTCACTATTCCAAAGACTCGCTTCTGCGTGCGAAAAATGCGGCTCAGCAGACAGAAAACCTTATCCGTATAGGCACTTCAATAATGACTCCCGCAAGATTTTTGATGGACATATGGACACAGATACGCAGCTATGACCCAAAACTGAAATTTGAGCTTGTATCCTTTGAAAACACTCCCGAAAACGCTGTGGAGATACTTAGGAATCTGGGGCAAAATATAGACATTGTTGCCGGAATATACGACGACCGGTTCCTTAACCAACGCAAGTGTGCGGCTCTTAAGCTTACGGACGAACCTGTATGCTGCGCCGTTTCCATATATCATCCACTTGCAAAAAAGCACTGTCTTGAAATAACCGACCTTTACGGGGAAACCCTTATGCTGATACACAAGGGCTGGAATACATATATTGACGATATGCGTGAGGATATTATACTTAATCACCCTCAAATCAGCATAAAAGACTTTCCTTTCTACAATGTATCCGTGTTTAACGACTGCGAAAGTGAAATGAATGTGCTTATGTCAATAGGACACTGGAGTGATGTGCATCCTCTGCTTAAACTTATACCCGTAAACTGGAAATATACCGTACCATACGGATTGATGCATTCCCCCTGCCCATCGCAGCAAGTAGAAGATTTCCTCAGTGCTGTTGCAAAGGTATTGATAGATAACTCCTCTCCTACACAATAATAACATAATATACTATTATCGGGAACTATCCTAATGTGTTCCCTCCGTAAACCTTTAGGTTTACACTTCAATCAATCAAAAAAAGAGCGGAAAGTTTATCCGCTCTTTTATATACCAAAAATCAATTTACACCCCTTCGGAATTTCTTATTATTGATAAACAGGATAATCACGCCCATAAACACAGCCACAGCGCCTGCATAATAACATAAAATAACAGTCTTGTCACCTCCTGTTTGTGGCAGTGTACCGTTTGGAACAGATGCAGCCGTTATCTGTTCCGATGCGGTAACTGTTGTTTCACCCTGCGTGGCAACCTCAGTAGTCGGTTCTTCATAAGGCGGAATTACCTCATCCTCATCCGAATTTGACTCTGAGATTATATCATTATCATCCAAGGACTCATTGGGAATTTTATCCTCCGGCGTCGGTTCAAGTCTTACTTCAGCTTTGTCTGATGGATCGCCATCCGAAGGTATTGGGTAAGCATCATCCGGTGGTTCTTCACTGCCACCGCCTCCTGTGCCGCCCCCGCCTCCGCCGCCGTCAATATAGACCTTAGCATTGACAACAGCATCGGGCAGATAAGTTCCTGATATGCTGTCATAGTATGGCAGCATAATCAAAAATGAGCTCATGGTAATATCCTCATCATAGCTTATAAACCGTGCAAAATACAAACCAGATTCAAGATTGTCAAATGTTACGCTGTCCTCAGCGCTTAAGCTATTAAGTTGTTCTATGCTGTTCGCACCTATATAATCCAGCACAGTATCGGCGGCATTGTCCATATCTTCCGCAGTTTCAACAGCAGTATAATCCATATTTAACGAAGCAAAATCTGACGTTTCATCCAGTTTACTATCCGCCACCTTATATAGGGCAAAACTTGCCCTGTAGTTTTCAGAATTAATCGTAAGGGAGTTATTATCAGCAAAGACAGACCTGCAAAGCAGTAAAGCCGCAATCAACGCCGTAATAATAAAACTAAGCCTATTCATTTGCATCAGCCTCCCTTTCACAATACACTATATACCTGTATCTGCTTGAACCGTAAGGATGGCAGCTCACTAAAGTAAGCATATCCTTTCCTTCCTGAATAAGTATCTTATTAATATCATCAGGTTCAATGGTGAATATTTCCGTGACCCTGTATTCAAGCCTTTCCCAAGGGTTGACAATAAAGACGCTGTCACCCGCTTCAAGGCGCTGTATATTTCTGAACATATCGCCATACCTGCCTGCACCTCTGTGTGCCGCTATAACACTGTTTGTACTTTCACCGCCTACAGGGATAGATGTTTTATCAAGATGTACGGCACCCTTGGTCATATTTTCTTCGGCAGCACCCATAAATATGCCAAGGCTGAGCTTCAGCTTGGGGATTTCAATATAACCAAACATATTGTCCTCAAAGCCATACCGTGTTAAGTCGAGGCTTTCGCCTTCATAGAAGAACGGATCCTTTATATCCTGTCCATTTGTAATAAGAGCAGTGTTGTAATCCGCTATATCCGCCTTCAGTTTATCTAAAATGCCGTTGCCCCCGGCAGATGTCTCTCTCTCCACCGCACTGTTGAAGTCAGCAATAAGCTGATCGGTACGTGCAGCGCTGTAACTGTTGATAGCTGTAGGAGCCATTAGGAATGCCGCTCCCCCCAGTATAAATATGATACCTATAAAATTAAAAAGCCTTTTAATATTCATAGTCATTTCCCCTATTCACTGCGTACTCCCCTTACCAACAGTCTATGGGTATTAACTGCATAGGGTGTACAGGTAATAAGTGTTAAATAATCCTTGTCCTCCTCAATAACAAGATTGCTTATATCATCCGGCAGAACAACCGAAATATTATCCACGGTATATGTAAGCTTGCTGTCAAGGGTATATATATAAAATTCATCACCCTCTGCAAGCTTATCCAGATCCCTGAACATAACCGAATAAGGCAATCCTCTGTGTGCGGATATGGCACTATGGGTGCCTAAGCCGCCTACAGGCAGAGATGTACCTTCGATATGACCTGCACCCTTTTGCAAGTCCTCATCGGCAGTACCGCTGTACACAGGCAGCCTGACATTTATTTTGGGTATTTCTACAATGCAGATAATGCTGTCACCCTTGATAGACAGCGCATTGCTGTAATTGCTGTAATCATTGCGGTTAAACTCATTATCGCCCTTGCAGCCGTAATCCAAAAGCATAGCGTTGTACTTTTGTGCATTTGACAATCGCTCCGACACATCGGTATCCTTAAGACCTGTCACCTCATCAAAATATCTTTTTATGGCAGCATCCTGCTGTCTTGAAGAATACCACTGTGCCGCACGGGGGTAGAACAAAACAGCAAACCCTGCAATAAAAATAACGATAATAACAATCAAAACAGCCCTGCGTTTAATGCCTGCCACCTCCGTCCGCTTCCTTAATTTTTTTACTGCGCTTTTTACGCACAACAAAAAATATGATAAACAGAATTGAATAACCTGCCAGGCAAACAGCTATGGCACGGATGTATTCCCTGTCCCATTGACTTGTGCTTACGGTATTTTCCTCCATAAGTTTTTCCTGCTCAACAGCCTCTTCGTAAGGCACTCTTGTACCCCTTACCATAAGGCGATGAGAGTTAATACCATATGGATAGCAAGTAAGCAAAGTTACATAATCCTCATTCTTATAAATGGACAGAAGGCTTGTATCATCAGGCTCAACAATATCTATACGATCAATTTCATATGCAAGAGTATCATTGAGTACATCTATGTAAAAAACATCCCCTGTTTGCAGCTCGGTAAGGTCTGTAAACAACCTCTGATTTGACAGCCCAGTATGCCCTGTTATAACCGAATGGGTGGATGGACCGCCTATAGGCATTGAAGTTCCTTCAAGATGTCCCAGTGCACGAGAAATTATCTCCTCATCGGTACCATGATATATTGGCAGATTAATATTAATTTTAGGTACAGATAAAAGGGCAATTATACCATCACCATTAATGTTAAGCATTTCGGCATAAGTGTCCGAATCATGATTTTTATATGCTTCCGGGTCAAATGGATCGGTCAGAACCGAACTTTCGCTCAAAAGACTGTCATTGTACTCATTGACCTGCCGCCTTATGCTGTCAATCTCCTCTTGAGAAACGGTTTCCACCGCCTTGGAATAATTATCCATTACCTCGGAATGGTGCTTTTCCGTATAGGCATTGTACAGATATGGATAAGCGGTAAGAAAAATACCTCCTAAAAATATAAGTACTATAACAATAATAATTATAACACGTTTCATCACAATCACCCGTTACAGTATTAAGTATTAATAAGGATTAATCATCCTTTCAGATTGTCAAAAAACCTAAACTTAATCAAAATTTTGATGTTTGCAACCACGCAACTTGCAACTGGCGTCGCAGACTTTAATCCGCAGGCGGAAATCGCATTTTCGCCGAGGGTATAGTGAGAGTGTCGAAAGGGGTTTATCCCCTTCACTACTTTCCTTGGTGGGTACGTAAGTACCCCTACTGCAAGAAATGCAGGCATTTTCTGCACCGCAAAAAAGTAATGCGGACAGCCAAAGGCTGGCTTTTGCGTAGCAAAAGTGCTTTTCTTGCAAGGCTGTCGACTTTTTCGACAGCCTGTAAGGATTAATCATCCTTTTTTCTGCCAAAAACCATAAGGAGAAATCCGGCAAACACTATTAACGCAAGTCCTCCGGCAGTGTAAATAAATGTACCCGAGCCACCCGTAAGAGGCAGAATAAACATAGGCTGTTTTTCATTGGTAATGCCTATGCGTACAGTGCCCTCAGTTCCTTCAATATTAACCTCAACGGGCTTTTGCAGCAGACTGTAGCCCTCTGCCGTAGAAAGCTCGGTAAGGGTATAAACATCCTTTGCCAAGCCTCTTATAACTATCTTTCCTTCATAGTCTGAATCATCGGTCTTATTCCGCTTAATACAGCTGAAAATATTAACATATCCGCTTGCAGATTCATCGGCATAATGATTAACAACATATTCTTCTTCGCTCCCATTCCAACTTGCATACATTTCCCTGCCCTTACTGTCGGTCAGCTTAAATGTAACATCCGTATAATTCGGAATAGGGTTATTGCCTTCAGCCACAAACAGCTTTGTAATATCCAGTGCATAGGTGAATACAGTTACTGCCGCCTTTGCCTGCTCCTCAATGGCAGTATTTGCATGGCTGTAGTCAATGACGGCAGTATTTGCATTATCTGAACCGTCTGCCCTTGCATTTTCATTAAGGGAAGCCCCGTAGGCAATTTCAAGATAGGTTGAACCTGTCAAAACAAAATTGTCATCATTTAACTTTGCAAGTCCGTTTTCGGTCAAGGTAATCACAAAGGTTGAATATTTATCGGGGAAGTTTTCATCATTTTTTTGCAGTTCAACGGTGTAATCAACATTGATAAAGTCCACCCTGTCAATTTCATTTCCTTCGTCATTTACTCTTATAAGGCGTATACTTAAGTTTTTAATATTATCCCCTGCGTCATTAAGCTCGTAGCTTACGCCTGAATCAATATTATCTGTAATTACATATTGAGTGTAGCGAGAAGCATCAGTGGTACTGACTATTTCAGCTTTGACGGTATATGTAAAAACGGCACCGATATTGGCGCTGTATTTAGTGCTGCCGTTTGCAAGAGTTTCTTCTACTATAGAACCTTCACCGCTTGGTATTTTACCGGCATGTTCGGTGGTAACAGCATTTTTTGCGGTAATATTTATATCATATTCCCACTCCGTGCTTGCATCGGCACCTTCGGCAGGGGCTTTGGTACGCGGAATACTTACCAAAAACGGTCCCGTGGGAGCACTGACAGTGGGATTGGTAATTCCATCCACCTGCACTCCCGATGTATCGGTTTCATCAATCAGATACAATCCAAGGTCTAAATCTGTCCAGCTTATCTGCCCATCTTTGGTTCGTTCCACTTTTCCGCCATTTCCGGCATAAAACTCATCAGGATAATATGTGTCATATTCACTTGAATGGGTTTGTTTCCTTAAGCTTTCCGTTGCTCGGTTAAGGGCAAATTGAAGGGT
>CALWRD010000010.1 GCA_944383875.1 uncultured Clostridia bacterium
TGTTACCTTCGGAGAAGGTACTTCAGAGGAAATGCTTAGGATTGCAGCTTGTCTTGAGGAGCATTTTCCTCACTCAATGGCTAATGCTGTGGTAAGGGCTGCAAAGGAAAAAAATCTTGAACATGAAGAGATGCATTCCAAGGCAGATTACATTGTGGCGCATGGCATAGCCTCATATATCGGAGATAAGCGGGTTGTTATCGGCAGCCACCATTTCGTGTTTGAGGATGAGGGCTGTGTAGTACGTGAGGAATATATGGATAAGTTTGATAACTTGCCCACAGAGTATTCACATTTGTATATGGCTGTCAATAATGTGTTGGAGGCGGTTATTTGTATTGAGGATCCTCTTAGGGAAGAAGCCCCGGATGTTATTAAACAGCTTAAAGATGAAGGCTTTAAAAAGGTTGTTATGATGACAGGTGACAGTGAGCGTACCGCAGCAGCTATAGCTGCAAGAGTAGGTGTTGATGAGTATTACTCTGAGGTTCTGCCGGAAGATAAAGCCAATTTTGTTCAGGCAGAACGGGATAGGGGTAATGTAGTGGTTATGATTGGTGATGGAATTAACGATTCTCCTGCATTGTCGGCTGCAAACGTAGGCATTGCTATCAGTGACGGTGCGGAAATAGCGCGGGAAATTGCTGATATTACCGTTGCGGCAGATGACCTTAGAGAGATTGTGGTTTTAAGAAAATTGAGCCGTGCTATGCTCAAGCGTATAAACAGAAATTACTATTCAATTATGAGTATTAACGGAGGGCTTATCCTTTTGGGTGTAACTGGTAAAATTCAACCTACAACATCTGCAGTGCTGCATAATACATCTACAATAGCGATAAGTTTAAAAAGCATGAATAATCTTCTTTAGCCTGTAGCAAAAGCTCCCTATCATTAACGATAAGGAGCTTTTTGTGCGCCGAAAGCAAGCAATTCGGCAGAGTAAAAGTTCTGAACTAAGATTAAATCGCTATATTGAAAACAGGAGAAGATTACATACTTTCTTTTAAAATATCCACAATTTCGTCGTGGTCAAGGGTTTTATATCCACCTGTCATAATAAAGGAACCGTCGGCAATGCCGTCAAGCATATCTTCCGTAACACCCAGCTCTTTAATATTCATAACAAGTCCGATCTTATTCATCCATTTTTCCATTTCCTTAAGACCTTCATCAGCAATTTCTTCATCAGTCTTATTTTCAGGATTCACATTCCATACATTTATTGCAAATCTCTTAAATTTGTCAAGACCATATGGCATAATGTGTCTGTAATATGCAAGGGATACGGCTGAAAGTGTCATACCGTGGGTAGCGTCGGTATATGCGCCTATGGATTGACCTATCATATGCACCATCCAGTCGGTAGTTTTTCCTTTTGCTACCAGTGTGTTTAAAGCCCAAGTTGCAATCCACATTATGTTGCTGCGTGCCTCATAGTTTTTAGGATCATCAACAGCGATTTCGGAGCTGTGAATAAGTGAACGCATAAGACCTTCCATAATGTAGTCTGAAGTATTGTCATCAGTACCGGAGAAATACTGCTCAAGTATATGTGACATAATGTCAAAAAAGCCTGCCGTCATCTGATACTTAGGCAAAGTAAATGTTAAAACGGGATTGAGAATAGAAAATTTAGGAAACACCTCTTCACCAAATACGTGACCGATTTTAAGCTTGGTTTTATGGTTGGTTATAACAGAACCGCCGTTCATTTCGGAACCTGTACCAACCATAGTAAGTACACAGCCTACGGGAATAAGTTTATTGTCGGGTTCTTCCATTCTGAGATAGTATTTATCCCAAGGATCTTCTTCGCACCATGCAGATACGGAAACAGCCTTTGAATAGTCACACACAGAACCGCCGCCTACCGCAAGGATAAGATCTATATTGTTTTCCTTTGCGATCTTACATCCTTCATAGAGTTTTTCAACTGTAGGGTTAGGCATAACTCCGGGATCTTCAAAAATCTCTTTACCGCTGTCCTTAAGAATTTTAATTATATTATTATACAAACCGCTTTTCTTAATAGAACCGCCGCCGTATACAAGCATTATGTTTTTACCATACTTTGTAAGCTCTGTACTAAGATTATCCAAAGCATTCTCACCAAAGTACAGTTTAGTTGGATTACAGTAGCTGAAGTTACCTAACATATTTAATTCCTCCTAACTTATTTAATAATTATATTTTAGTATATATCAATATAAATGTCAAATGCCTATAGTAAATAACCGCTCATTCAAATCGGGCATAGTTGACTCAGCGGCAGATTTTGATTATTGAATACGAAAGTGTCAAATTGTTGGGATTTTCATATTATATTATAGACAATATATCAATGGAGGAAGTTTATGAAGATTTTTATTGATCCGGGCCATGGCGGAGACAATAACCCCGGTGCTATAGGAGTAAACGGACTCAGAGAGGCTGATGTAAATCTTGACGTTGCCTTAAGACTTGGAAGAATTTTGCAGGAGGCAGGTTACAGAGTTAATTATTCAAGAACGGAAAATGTATCCGTAGGTCTTGCCGAAAGAGCACGAATGGCAAATGAATGGGGAGCTAATTATTTTGTCAGTATACATTGCAATTCAAACATTAATCCCATATATACAGGATGCGAAACCTATTACTATAGAGAGGGTACAACATCGGAGCGTTTTGCTATTGCAGTTAATAATGCCCTTGCAGAGGAAACGGGGCTTTATAATATAGGCACGCATTCGGCTAACTTTGCTGTACTGCGCCTTACCTATATGCCTGCCATTTTGGTGGAGCTTGCACTTCTTTCCAATCCGGAGGATGCGCAAAAGCTTTCGGAGCCTGCGTTCAGACAGCTTTGCGCACAGGGAATAGCAAACGGTATTTTTGAATTTGTTCCGCTTTAGAATTTTGTTTGGGGCGTTGCTATACGCTCCTTTTTGGTTGCGGCTAAGTTCATTTGTGAGATAATATGCTTACTAATGTAACTTTCATTCGGGCAATCTGATTTATACTCTCTAAGGTAAGCTTGTTGAGTGTGCAATTAAGGACTATAACGGATTTAAAAATTAATACCATCATAGTTCGAGAATTAAAAAAATCCGATAGCAGTATTGGCTGTTATCGGATTTTTTGCATTAGCTTAAGGTTATTTCCTCTACGGTGCAATCTTCAATATTGGTATTTGAAATCAGGGTTTCTCTTACGGCATCTGCGGAGCTTAAGTCAAGCAGTGCCTTTGAAGCAATCAGACTGCCTGCTGCGGAAACAACATTATCCTCATATGGTATAAAGGCAACGGCACCGGAGTAATTGCTGTTAAAAGTGTATAAATATATACAAGGCTCAGCAATCCCTTCGCATATAAAACTTTTGCTGCTTGTTACGGCAGAAGTTGCGGCAAGGGTTTTGACACCAAGTGCTGAATTTATCTGATTTGGAACAGAGCTTAATGTTCTTACGTACAGATTTTCCTTAAGCTCCTCCGAAAGGTTTTGTGTATCATCATTTTCAAAGATTACAGCACTTATTTTGTATACTTTATCGGTGGTGGTGTAATCCTGTTGCCCTATTGTATTTATTTCGGCAGTGATTTCGTCATTTGTGCTGAGCTGCTGCACATATTCGCTGCTTTCCGCCATTGCGTCAATTGTTTCGATTATCTTCAACCCCTCTGAATATAGCTGTACATCGGGATTGGTTTCCTCTTTACAGCCGCTTAATGACAGAGCCAAAGTTGTCATGCACAATGTCAACCGGATTCTTTTATTCATTCAAGTCCTCCTTATGCGTCAATCGGACGTTTTCTGTACATCTGAATACCGCTGACCTCATCCTGTGTTATCATAAACTTAAGGAAATAATCGGCATGAATGTTGTCCATATTGCTTAAATCAGTACCGGAAGGGGACACTATACGCATAACATTGTTATGATTGTCTATATCAAAGTACAGTGCGATTGTATAGTTGTCATCCTCCGAATTGCCTATATATATACTTTCGTTTTCGGGATCGAGTCCATAAGCCTCTATTACATCATCAGCTGTGCTGTTAGGCTCTGATGCGGTATCATACAGTCCGGAGGTGCGTATTCCCTTAATGGTTTCAAGGTATTCACGGCTGCCTAAATAACTGATAAGACTGACATATTCAATTTCTTCTCCGGTTTCATTGCCCTCATCATCCCATACCGGCTGTAGATTGTAGCTTATATCGTTGATGCCTTCAAAGTATTCTGAATAATCAGATGCATTGGTATCAACCAAATCTTTAGTCATACCAAGCCATACTACGGGATATGTTTCATCGGTGTC
>CALWRD010000011.1 GCA_944383875.1 uncultured Clostridia bacterium
AAGTCCCAGCTCATAAGCGGAACTGACCGAATCCGCTGCCCATTGTGAAGGGGTATCGGCAAAGGTATTTCTTGATAACATAAGCACCATTGACAAAACCAGAACTGATTTTTTCATATAATCCCCATATTCCTTTTATGAATTTTCTTTATTTTGACAGATTGCCCACCTTATCGCCTGTAGGTGTATAATAATCCACACCATCACCCGCAGGAATTGAAATAAGTCCGTTTACAAAGCCGTAATTTTGCACCTCACCCTCAGAGCTGAACCTTCCCAGAACGTTGCCGTACCTGTCAAAAGTCACAAGCTCATTTTCAGAGCTGCGTGCACAGTAAACACCACCGCCGTCATATTCAAGGGAGGTGCCGTATACACCGCTGTAAATGACTTCACCGTTCTTATTGACAACTTCCAAGCTGCCGTCCGCCTTAGCAGCCGTGTAAACATCATCAATATAATCATAAGCGGTTAGAGTGGTGTAACCCAAAGCAGATCCATCCAGTTCAAGGCTGCCATCGGCAGAATAAACATATGTAAAGCCGTTCTTTTCAGCATTTATCCTTCCGTCCGAAATAAACCTTGCATTGTCAAAACCTGTCATTATACTGTTTTTTTCGGTATTTTCAACAGCGTATTTTCCCGTTGAATTATCCCTTAAAATAATATTAGTGCCATAGGCGCTGTCAAAAGTATACTTATCATCGTCAATATTAAGCGTTTTAACGGTTTCGCCTTCAGTATTTACCACTTCATATCCACCGTCAAATTTGTGTGCCACACAAAGACCATTCATAAAAATGCTGTGATTTATCCTGTACTTATAATCCGTAATGATATTAAAATCACTGTCTATAAAACAGCCCGCACTGCCTGTGCTGCCCCATTCGGCAAAGTACATATCTTCTCCTACGGGATATATATATTCTATTCCGCTGCCAAGTTCTATTTCCTTGCCTGTCTTAAGGTTAAACACCTTGTATCCGATGCCGTTATAGTCATAGCCTCCGTAATTGGTTTCACTTCTGACTACACGAAGGACAGCTATATCTCCATCGGTTTTATAAATACCGCTGAGCCTTACATCATTGGGCATAAAGATGCTTCCGTCCTTGGACATTACTCCTCTTTCTCCAAGACCCATATAAGTAAACATATACTGTCTGTCAAAGGGATAGATGTATCCCATATCCTCGGCAGTATAGGTATTTCCGTATGCATCGGTATAATAGGGGTTAAACAGTGACTTTACCTCATTGTAATTAAAGGGCAGTTCAAGATAGGTTTCTCCGCCGTGGTTTACAAAGTACTGACCCCACTCGGTTCCCGGATAAATCTCGGCATTTTGAAATACATCCTTATCCTTTGCTTCATAAAGTCTGACAAAAGCGGCTATTGCCTGTTCAGCCGTGAAATTATCGGTTGGATTAAAATTATTTTTTTCATCCCCCTGCAATACACCCATATGATACATTGCATAAACCTCATCTCTTGCCCAAGCCATAATCTCTTCCCCATCATCAAAAATATGCGGAAGAAAAACAGAGTCAATCTCGTTTGATGATGTGCGCAAGTTGTCAAGAGTGCCTGTGAGCTTGTCAATGGTATTATACAGCATTACCGCTGCTTCCTGCCTTGTAACAAGCCTGTTCGGCTCAAAAAGTCCGTCGCCCGTTCCATTTACGATACCCAATCCCGCACAGAGAATAATATCCTCATCTTCATGGGAAACATCACCAAAACTGACATCTTTCATCGAAAGATCATCTCCGTCCCATTGACGAATAAGGTTAGCACAAAGAGCACAAAACTGACGTCTTGTAACATTCTCTCGAAAACTGTCAAACATATCCGTTTCGGCTATTCCGTAACGGTATGCCTTAACTATCGCATCCTCTGCCCATGGGGAAGCGGAGCCGTTATCCGACGCCGAAACGGATGAGGTCAGCATAAGCGTACTCATGGCAAGTGCAATAAAGCGTTTCATAAAAATCAACTCCCCTCGTAAAAAAACCTTACTCCCTCAGATAGACATTTAGCCTGTCACAGATATTGACCGCAACAGGCATAAAGTCATAAAATTTAAAAAATTATAATCTTTCAATAATAAGCTGACCCATTTCCTTGCAGCCAACTTTCTTCATACCCTCAGACATAATATCGCCTGTTCTGTAACCGTCGTTAAGCACCTTGGTAACAGCATCCTCAATAGCCTTAGCCTCATCCATAAGACCGAAGCTGTACTTAAGCATCATTGCACCTGAAAGGATAGTAGCAATAGGGTTAGCTATATCCTGACCTGCAATGTCAGGAGCAGAACCGTGTACAGGTTCGTACATACCAAGGCTGCCCTCGCCAAGGCTTGCAGATGGAAGCATACCTATAGAACCTGTCATCTGGCTTGCCTCATCTGAAAGGATATCGCCGAAGATGTTGCCCGTAACTATTACGTCAAAGGTAGTAGGACGCATAATAAGCTGCATTGAAGCATTATCTACATAAAGATGATCAAGCGTAACCTCTGGATAATCCTTGGCTACCTCAAGCACAACGCTTCTCCAGAGTCTTGAGGACTCAAGAACATTCTGCTTGTCAACGTTTGTTACGTGCTTTTTACGCTTCATAGCTATTTCAAAGGCAGTCCTTGTAATTCTCTCAACTTCCTTAACGGAGTACTGCTCAACATCGTAAGCCGCCTCACCCATATCAGTCTGCTTTCTGCCCTTTTCACCGAAGTACATACCGCCTGTAAGCTCACGTACCACCATAATGTCAACGCCGTCTGCAACAAGCTCGGGCTTAAGAGGACAAGCATCCTTTAAAGCATCATGAAGAGTAGCGGGGCGAAGGTTAGCGTAAAGACCCAAAGCACCTCTGAGACCCAAAAGTGCTCTTTCGGGACGCATATCTCCGGGAAGGGTATCCCACTGCCAGCCCCCTACCGCACCAAGAAGTACGGAGTCGCTTGCCTTACAAACATCAATGGTATGCTGTGGAAGTGGCTCACCAAACTCATCAATGGCACAGCCACCGCCCTTAACCTCTGTATACTTAAATGTATGACCAAACTTTTTACCGATCTCGTTAAGCACAAGAATATTCTGTGCCATAACTTCAGGACCGATACCGTCACCTGCAACAACAGCAAGATTAAAATTCATTTCAATTCATTTCCTTTCGTAAATATACTTACCTGTCAATTATTTTAAACCAAGCTTAACCTTTGTCTGCTCAACAAGACCGCCTGCCGCAAACATCTCCTGCATAAACTCAGGGAATGGCTCTGCCTGATAAGTCTTATTCTTGGTAAGGTTTGTGATAACGCCTGTAGTGAAATCAACTTCAACCTTATCGCCCATATCTATATCATCGGCAGCTTCCTCACATTCAAGGATAGGCAGACCAATGTTAATAGCATTTCTGTAAAATATTCTTGCAAATGTCTTTGCAATTACACAGGAAATACCGCTTGCCTTAATGGCAATAGGTGCGTGCTCTCTTGAAGAACCGCAGCCAAAATTTTTCTCTGCCACAATAATATCCCCGGGCTTAACATTTTCCGCAAACTTGACTGTGGAGTGAATGGCATCCTCCATGCAGTGTGCAGCAAGCTCCTTTGGATCCGATGAATTAAGGTATCTTGCAGGGATAATTACATCGGTATCTATATTGTCACCGTACTTAAAAACAGTTCCGCATGCTTTCATATCTCTTATCTCCTTATGCTAAATTTATATCAAATATCCTCTGGGTCAGTGATCTTACCTGTAATAGCAGATGCAGCTGCTACAGCAGGGCTTGCAAGGTAAACCTCCGATTCTGGATGACCCATACGACCAATAAAGTTTCTGTTGGTGGTTGAAAGAGCTCTCTCACCCTTCGCAAGTATACCCATATGTCCGCCGAGACATGGACCGCAGGTAGGTGTTGAGAATGCACAGCCTGCCTCAACAAAGATCTTTGCAAGTCCTTCTTCAACACACTGAAGCCATATCTTCTGAGTACCGGGAAGAACAATAACCCTGATGTTAGGGTTGATCTTCTTGCCCTTAAGTATTCCGGCAGCAATACGCATATCGCTGATTCTGCCGTTAGTGCATGAGCCGATTACAACCTGATCAATCTCAAGACCCTTAGCCTCATCAATAGTCTTTGTGTTTTCTGGAAGGTGAGGGAATGCAACCGTAGGACGAAGAGTTGAAAGGTCAATTTCATATACGGCATCGTACTCTGCATCCTCGTCAGCCTCATATACAACAGGAGTCTTTGAAGAATGTTCCTTAATATATTCAAGGGTCTTTTCATCAACAGGGAAGATACCGTTCTTGCCGCCTGCCTCAATAGCCATATTAGCTATTGTAAAACGGTCGTCCATAGAAAGGTACTGTAAACCGTCACCTGCAAACTCCATTGACTTGTAAAGTGCACCGTCAACACCGATCATACCAATGATGTGAAGAATAATATCCTTACCGCTTACCCACTTTGCAGGCTTGTTCTTAAGGACAAACTTAAGTGCGCTTGGCACCTTGAACCATGCAACGCCTCTTGCCATACCGACAGCCATATCAGTTGATCCAACGCCTGTTGAAAAAGCACCCAAAGCACCGTATGTACATGTATGTGAATCGGCACCGATAACAACGTCACCTGCAACCACAAGACCTTTTTCAGGAAGCAGACAGTGCTCAATACCCATCTGACCTACCTCAAAGTAGTTCTTGATATCCTTATCATGGGCAAAGCCTCTGATAAGCTTGCAGTGTTCAGCTGACTTAATATCCTTGTTAGGTGTAAAGTGGTCAGGCACAATAGCGACCTTTTCCTTATCAAACACCTTGTCAACGCCTATCTTGGCAAACTCCTTAACAGCAACAGGCGTAGTTACGTCATTGCCCAGTACAAGGTCAAGCTTTGCCTCAATAAGCTGTCCTGCCTTAACAGAGTCAAGCCCTGCGTGAGCAGCCAAAATTTTCTGAGTCATAGTCATACCCATAGTAGTATTTCCTCCTATAAAAATGATTTGTATTTATTTTCAATATCTTTGATTAACTTATATTCAATAGAGTCCACAAGAGCCTTCCAGCTCGCCTCTATAATATCCTTTGAAACTCCGACGGTAGTCCAGCTTTCCTCACCGTCAGATGACTCGATAAGAACCCTTACCTTTGAAGCTGTGGCAGAATTGCCGTCAAGTACCCTAACCTTGTAGTCGGTAAGATGCACCTCCGCAAGACTTGGATAAAAGACTTCAAGTGCCTTGCGCAGTGCCTTGTCAAGGGCATTTACGGGACCATCTCCTTCTGCTGCGGTAATTTCCGTCTTGCCGTCCACATTTATCTTAATCATGGCGGTGGCAGTCTGCATATTTTCATTTGACATATGCTCACCTATTGTTTTAAATGTTTCCAGCTCAAAGAATGGCTTATACTTGCCAAGTTCCTTCCTGATGAGCAGCTCAAAGCCGCCTTCAGCTCCCTCAAACTGATAGCCCTCATATTCAAGCTCTTTAAGCCTGTCGATAATACGTGTAGTTTCGGGGGAACTTTTTTCTATATTGGGCGCAATCTTTTTTATCATAGACAGTATGGTGGTTCTTCCTGCAACTTCGCTGGTTAAGAATTTACGTTCATTGCCCACAAGAGAAGGATCTATATGTTCAAAGCTTTTGCTGTTTTTGCTTACACCGTCTATGTGCATACCGCCCTTGTGTGCAAAAGCGGTTTTACCCACATATGGTTCCCTGTCGTTCAGTTTAAGATTGGCTATTTCGCTTACTTCCCTTGCGATATGAGTAAGCTCGGTCATATTTTCCTCCGGTATGCAGCTATAGTCAAGCTTAAGCTGCAAATTGGGAATAACGGTAGATAGGTTGGTATTGCCGCATCGCTCTCCAAAGCCTGTCATAGTGCCCTGCACATGGACTGCTCCCGCCTTTACTGCCATAATGGTATTTGCAACAGCCATACCACAGTCATTATGGGCATGGATACCTATCGGCACAGCAAATTTTTCCGCAACAAGCTTGGTTATATCATAAATCTCGTCAGGGAAAGCACCTCCGTTGGTATCACACAGGCAAAGGCAGTCAGCTCCCGCCTGCACGGCAGCGTCAAGAGTCTTTAAAGCGTACTCGGCATTGTTTTTGTAACCGTCAAAGAAATGCTCCGCATCAAAGACAACCGTTTTACCGTTTTCCTTAAGGTAGAGGATGGTATCATAGATCATTTCGATGTTTTCCTGAAGTGTAGCGTTAATTATATCGGTAACATGGAAGTCCCAGCTTTTACCGAAGATGGCAACGGTATCCGTACCTGCACCCAAAAGCGCCTGTAGGTTTCCGTCCTCCGAGGGTGAAATGCCGCGCCGCCTTGTACTGCCGAAGGCAGCGATCTTAGTATTTTTAAGCTCTACCGACTTGATTCTTTCAAAAAACTCCAAGTCCTTGGGGTTTGAGCCGGGATTTCCTGCCTCAACGTAGTCAAGTCCCAGCCTGTCAAGAGCCTTAACTATCTTGATTTTGTCCTCTACACTAAAAGATACACCCTCTGCCTGTGCTCCATCTCTTAATGTAGAGTCAAAAACTGTAACCTTTTTCACATTGCCCCTCCTTATTTATTTAAAATATAAGGCTGCATTATTCAAATACAGCCTTATTTAATTTTATTATCTTATAACCATTTGTTATGTTATTTTAATGATATAACAAAAAACAAAACAATTATTATAACTATAGCTAAGAAAACAACAGTGTTTTTGGGAGTAAAGAATTTATCTCCCTTATGGTAGCCCATATCGTTATTTCCAAAGCATTCTTCATACTTGAATCCTGATAACTCTTCAACAATCTTCTTGACTTCAGGCTTGACATCCTCTTTCCTTCCGCCATTATGAACTCTTGCGACTTCATCAATGACAATCTGATGAGTCCTATGGTCAAGCTTCATTTTAATTGTAAATATAATACCTACTATTGCAAGTCCGCATACACCGAAAAGAAATACACCAAGTATAGCATTAACTGCCGATTCGGGCTGAACAGAAGCATTCTTGTCAAATCCGTTGACAGCAAGGACAATACCTAAAGCCTGAACAACGATAAATCTCATAAGCTTACCTGCCATTGTCATTGCACCCGCATAGACACCTTCACGTCTTCTGTCCGTAACAGCCTCGTCAACATCAGCCATAAATGTATATGTACTCCATGGTATATAATACACGGCTCCTGTACCCAATCCAAATACACATGTAATGATAAGGATAAGTGCTGTTGCCTCATGGTAGCCGAACAAAGCCGTAAATATGTATCCCAAAGTAGCAAGTATTACAACCGATAATCCCATGATATATGGTTTTTTAAAGCCTATTTTTGCCACTACAGCCATAGTAATAAAAGTTGAAATAAGCTGCAAAACAGCTGATAAACTGTTCATTGAAGCGGCAAGCGCTTTCTGCTGATTAAGAACATAAACAACAAAATATGTAAATGTGGAAGTAAACAGCCATTCCGCACCAAAGCCAAAAAGATACATTCCCAAGTGATGTCTGAACACTTTAAGTTTTAAAGTTGATAAATTATCAACATATAATTTTTTAAGTGCCTCACCAAGACTACTCACATCTTCTTCCACAACCTCTTCGGGAGAACGCTCCCAAGAGTTAAAATACAATAAAGTAAGTGAAACCATCATAATCACGCAATAAGTACACGCAGTTGCAATGTAAGGAACCGGATTTGACTGGTCATCACCGCAAATCAAAAAAAATAATCCCGGTATACCCGATGCAAGAAAGTTTGCAACCTTGCCCATTGCCGCCTTGGAGCCGGTAAGATATGTCCTTGTATTAAAATCACTTGTCATCTCAACGGCAAGTGTTTCATAAGGAATCATTACACTTGTATAAATAAGCTCAAAAGCAAGGAATGTAAGCAGATGGTAAAGCACATTTGATGTTGGCAGCCACATTAAAGGATAAACCAACATAAGAGGGATTCCCAGAAGAATAAAAAATCTTCTTCTTCCGAATTTTCTGCCCAAAGCAGTTTTATAAAAATTATCCGTAATAAATCCCATAACAGGATTTAATATAACATCAAAAAGCGTGGGTAAGGCAACAACCGTAGCTGCAGGGATAGGATCTATTTTACAAACCGTTGTAAGATAGATCAGCAGCCATGCACTTGTAATTGCAAGGGGACCGCTTCCCAAAAGATTACCACAGCCATATGAAAACTGTGTAAACCATGTAATTTTTCTTTCCTTCATTATTCATTAGCCTCCAAAATAAGTTAAAGAGTTTATACACTCCGCACACCCATTTAAACCATCTCTTTTAATGTTAAACATATAAAAAAATGTTGTTTCCCTATGATAAATGGTACCTGTTATATTTATAAAGGCAAACGAAGTGAACGGTATAAACTGTTCACCCCGTTTTTTTCATGAATATTCCGTAATTACTTTGAAACTGTGATTTATTACTGTGATCCCTTTGCAACTCCCCGATTTATATTTAGGTTATTGCCATTTCTTTTTATAAAGAATCAGTTATTGATAAGCTTATCCTCATCACTCCAGCTGTAAAGCTTTCTGATTTCAGCTCCGATCTTTTCTGATGGATGCTCGGCAGCTAACTTTCTCATAGCCTTGAAGTGAACCTGACCGCCTGCATCAGACATATCAAGAAGGAATTCCTTAGCGAAGGTACCGTCCTGAATATCGGAAAGAATCTTCTTCATAGCCTTCTTTGTGTCCTCTGTAATGATCTTGGGACCGGTTATGTAATCACCATATTCAGCAGTGTTGGAGATAGAATATCTCATACCTGCAAAACCGCTCTGGTAAATAAGGTCAACTATAAGCTTCATCTCATGGATACACTCAAAATAAGCATTTCTTGGATCGTAGCCTGCCTCAACAAGGGTTTCAAAACCTGCCTGCATAAGTGCACAAACACCGCCGCAAAGCACAGCCTGCTCGCCAAAGAGGTCTGTCTCTGTCTCAGTTCTGAAAGTAGTTTCAAGCACACCTGCTCTTGCACCTCCGATACCAAGCGCATATGCAAGTGCAATGTCCTGAGCCTGACCTGTAGCATCCTGCTCAACTGCGATAAGACAAGGAACGCCCTTACCTGCCTGATACTCACTTCTTACAGTATGACCCGGTCCCTTAGGAGCGATCATAGTAACATCAACATCCTTTGGAGGTGTAATAAGTCCAAAGTGAATGTTAAAACCATGGGCAAACATAAGCATATTGCCGGGTTCAAGATTAGGCTCGATAGACTCCTTGTAAAGCTTCGCCTGCTTTTCATCATTGATAAGGATCATAATGATGTCAGCAGCCTTTGCAGCCTCTGCACTTGTCATAACCTTAAAGCCCTGAGCCTCTGCCTTAGCCCAGCTCCTGCTGCCCTCGTAAAGACCAATGATAACATTAACACCCGAATCCTTAAGGTTAAGGGCATGTGCATGACCCTGGCTGCCGTAACCGATAATAGCGACAGTCTTGCCGTTTAATAAGCTTAAGTTACAATCTTCCTGATAAAATAATTTTGCCATTTTTCAATGCCTCCTAAAATATTTTATAAAAATATATAATATAAAGGCTAAACAGCCTTATATATGCTTAAAATCATTCAACTTCCTTATGTTTTCTCATAGGATTGTTGCCTCTGCAAAGACCCGTAAGTCCTGTCCTTACAATTTCCTTTATTCCGTAATCCTCCATAAGCGCAACAAATGCCGCTATCTTGGACTGATCGCCCGTTATCTCAACCGTAACGGTTTCACTTGCAACATCTATAACATTTGCCCTGAATATATCAACAATACTTATAATCTTTGCCCTGTTGTCAGCATCGGCACTTACCTTAATAAGTGCAAGCTCTCTGAAAACAGCTCTTTCCGGATTAAGCTCCACTACCCTGACCACATCCACAAGCTTTTCAACCTGCTTTTTAATCTGATCAATCACCATATCATCGCAGAACACAACTACTGTAATACGGGAACGTTCGGCATTTTCCGTAACGTCAACACTAAGGCTTGATATGTTGTATCCACGCCTTGAAAAAAGACCTGTAACACGGCTTAACACACCTGCCTGGTTTTCAACCAGTATAGACAATACGTGTCTGTTCATCTGTATCATCCCTTCCTCTGAAAATATACTTCTATATATTTTTTAGCTCATTTAATTATACAGCAACGTGTATATTATTGCAATAAAAATAAAAAAACCTCGTACCTGATAATTAAATATCAGGGACGAGGATATACACGTGTTACCACCCTATTTTCCGACGTGCATCACTGCAAGCGCCGCTCACCAAGCTCTAACAAGCTCCTGCCTGTAACGGGGCACGCCGGTTGTCCTTACCGCATAAGTTTGGGGACAACAGCTCCTGAGGGATAGGCTTAAAGGCGGCATTACCGTTTCGCATCAACCAACGGCTCTCTGTAAATCCGTTCGATTAAGTCTGCATCTCAATCAACGCTTGAATTATTTGATTAGTCACATTTTAGCAAAGCAAAGTGGATATGTCAAGAGTTTTTTTGTAAAATTTTGTCCTATTTTTATACAGCAAATTATGCCGTTAATTTTTACAAAAATTTAAAAAAACATCTTGACATTCTTCCTCCTTAAGAGTATAATATCATTTGTCGCTGTTGGTGACAGATATGCCCAGATAGCTCAGTTGGTAGAGCAGAGGACTGAAAATCCTCGTGTCGACGGTTCGATTCCGCCTCTGGGCACTTCTCTTAACCGCAGAGATGTATGCGGGTGTGGTTCAATGGTAGAACATCAGCCTTCCAAGCTGAGGACGTGGGTTCGATTCCCATCACCCGCTTTAGAGTAAAAAATAGTCTTATGCTTAATCGTGAAGTGCACCCCAAACGTTAGACAAAAAAACTAACGTTTGGAGGTGCATTTTTATGTCAAAATACACATATGAAGAAAAATTAGAAGCGGTGCTAAGGGTAATTGATGAGGGTATGTCTTATGGAG
>CALWRD010000012.1 GCA_944383875.1 uncultured Clostridia bacterium
AAGGTCTGAACTGAATCAGCAGTCAAAAAAGGGTTACCAGAATGCAGTCATCAAATGCAAAAGTATGGATGATGTGGAATATGTATCGGAACAGCTTAAGGAAATGGGCTACGAAGTGTACAGTGCAATGGATTCGGTATCAAGTATGAAGAAAATATCCGGCAGCTTACAGCTGCTGCTTGGAGCCATAGGCTTTGTTTCCCTCCTTGTGGCTGCCATAGGCATAACAAATACAATGATAATGTCCATATATGAGCGCACAAAGGAAATCGGTATTATGAAGGTGATAGGTGCAAGGCTTAAGGATATTAAGCGGCTGTTTTTGCTTGAGGCTGTGCTTATCGGATTTATGGGCGGTCTTGCAGGTGTTCTGGTAAGCCTAGCCGTCTCCGGGGTGCTGAACAATGTGGGGCTTTCCTTCCTTTCTGCAATGCAAAGTGTTGATGGGGGAAGCATATCCGTAATTCCCCTGTGGCTGTGTCTTGCGGCAATGGTGTTTTCAAGTATCATCGGTTTAATATCCGGTTATCTGCCTGCACGCAGGGCTATGAAATTAAGCGCCTTAAATGCTTTAAGAAAGGATTAGGCAAAGAGTGTTAGAAAATTTTCATAATTATCCTCTTTACAAAAGGCATATATTTATTTATACTTACCTTATAGAAAAAGGATTGCTTTTGAACTTAATTATTTAAGGTTGTGATATTTATGAAGATAGAAAAGGTCAGCAATAGTCAGATTAAAGTTTATTTAAGCGTTAAGGACTTGGAGGAACGTAATCTTAAGCTTGCGGAGCTTGCCTACAGCTCGGACAAGACCAGAGAGCTGTTCAGGGAGCTTATGGAAAAGGCGATTGAGGAGTATGGTTTCAGTGCGGATAATATCCCGCTGATGATTGAGGCTGTACCGGTAAACGGCGATGAGGTAATCCTGATCGTGTCAAAGGTCAGCAGCGATGAGGATAAGGAGCTTAACATAAGTATGGTTCCCTCCGCTTTGGGAGAGCGGTTGTTTGTTAAAAAGACGGTTGAGGATCTGCCTCAGGAGATACCTGCCGAGGATATGGATTATTTAATCTATTCCTTTGAAACATTGGATGATGTTTCGGGTTTATGTGCACGTATCAAAAACGGTTTTGACGGCAAAAGCTCCTTATATAAGTATAAAGGCAGCTATTACCTTATTATAGCAAATGATTTTATGCCGGATATGTCTGCCGACAATTTTGAGGCTGTCGCTTCGGAGTATGGCTTAAAGCACATATCAAGCCCTGTTACCAAGGCGTATATTGAGGAATACGGGGAAGTACTTATTGGAAAACGTGCCGTTGAAATTATGGCTGACTTATGATATTAAAAAAGCAGTGAGCTTTGTATAAAAGTCCACTGCTTTTCTTGTGTCAGATATGTTTTCTGTAGCCTGTTTCAATATCGACCATATTTTTTAATTCTTTCCCGTCCGCATAACGGTGCATATTGTCGATTGCTATATCCGTTATTCTTTCCAATGTTTTGTGCAGATGGAAAAAGCCTGATATATGAGGGGTAATAACAGCATTGGGTATTTTCCAAAGCCTGTGGTCGGGAGGCAGCGGTTCAGGCTCGGTAACATCAAGCCCCACACCTTCAAAATGCCCTGCTTCAAGTAAATCACAAAGGGCGTCCGTATCTATGGCGGAGCCTCTGCCCACGTTAAGTATTACACTTCCCTGTTTAGTCAGGTTTAATCTTCTGCGGTCAAGTATATGCTCTGTTTCCGCATTGCCCGGAAGTGAAAGGGATATAATGTCAGCCCTTGGCAGCAGCCGGTCAAGTTTATCTGCGGTGTACAGCTCATCACAGTAAGGGGGCTTTTCCGAGGGCGTCCGTTTAACTCCGATTACGTAGCCTCCCAGTGCCTTTATCTTGCGAGCAAAGTCACCGCCTATGTCACCCATACCTATTACAAGGGTTACAGCCTCCTCTATTGATGTTACGCTGCCTTCGGAACGCCATATGCGGTTACGCTGATTGTCCCTGTAAAGATACAGCTTCTTCTTTATTTCAAGCAGCATCCCCAGCATATGCTCGGATATGGCAAGTCCGTATGCTCCGGAGGCGTTGGTAAGCAGTATGCCGTCCCTTATGAAGTTTGTGTAACCGTCGGATCCCGCTGAATTGAGCTGAATCCATTTAAGGTTTGAACATAGTTTTAATTTATCTCTGTCTAAATTTCCTATTATTACTTCCGCTTCTTTAATATCCTCATCATTTACCTCTTTATTTGAAGTATAGATAAATTCTGCGGAGGGTACAGCGGCTTGAAGCCTTGTTTTTCTTTTCTCATCTACGGGAATTAATACTAAAACCTTCATTTTATCACCTTTTTTTCTTAACGGAATAACCGAATTTACCGAGTTTTTTCCCGAGAGTATAGTATTCTCCGTGGGAATAAGCTATCGGATTGGAAGCGGCAAAATCGAATCTTCCGCTTTCCTCCATATATTTTTCATCAGCCTGTACACCTGCTATTTCTGCCAGAAACATGGTATGAGTACCAAGATGAAGTTCCTGTTTTACTTTACATTCTATATTTATGGGGCTTTCTTCAATAATAGGGCAGTGGATGTGCAGTGCTTTTCCCTTTGTAAGCTTCATCTCCTTAAACTTGTCATAGTCCGCACCGGAGCGTACACCGCACCAGTCTGTGGCAAATGCCAGTTCCTCTGTGGTGATGTTTATTACAAATTCTCCGCTGCTTTTGATTATATCGTAGGAATATCTTTCGGGTCTTACCGAAATGTATGTCATTGCAGGGTCGGAATTTACTATGCCCGTCCATGCCACGGTCAGTATATTGCTTTTTTCCATGGTACCGCAGGATACCATAACTGCGGGTATGGGGTAGAGTATAGTTCCGGGTTTCCATTCTTGTTTGCTCATAAATAGTCTCCTTCCGGCATTATTTGCTTTATTATATTATACCTGAAATAAATTTGCAATTGATATTGTCTGTAAATAATGATAAAATCATAATGTATTATCTGTTTGAGAGGTCGTTTATATGAATTTACCTGAAAAATATGCTGAGCGTATGAAAAATATGCTTGGTGAGGATTATGATAAATATTTGAAAAGCCTTGATGAAAAGCGTTATTGCGGACTCAGGGCAAACACCCTTAAGGTATCTCCACATGAGCTTAAGTCTCTGGTGGATTGGGATTTGGAACCCGTTAAGTGGTGCGGCTGCGGCTTTTATTACAATGAGGAAATACGTCCCGCAAAGCATCCCTTTTATAATGCCGGCTTGTATTATATACAGGAACCCTCCGCCATGTCTACGGGATCTGTCATAGATATACGACCCGGTGACAGAGTATTGGATTTGTGTGCCGCTCCCGGGGGTAAAAGTACTCAGGCGGCGGCTAAGTTACAGGGTGAAGGTGTACTTGTCAGCAATGATATAAGTGCCTCAAGGTGTAAGGCGCTGCTTAAAAATATTGAAGTGTGCGGAGTTAAAAACGCTGTTATAACCAATGAAACTCCCGACAAGCTTGCCGAGCGGTTTGAAGGCTTTTTCAACAAAATAATTGTAGATGCTCCATGCAGCGGCGAGGGTATGTTCCGTAAGGATGATGCGGCTGTGCGCAGCTGGGAGGAGCATAAGAGTGAGGTTTGTTGTGAGCTGCAAAGGAATATTTTGAAAAATGCGGCAAAGATGCTTACAAGCGGAGGAATAATAGCTTATTCAACCTGTACCTTTGCTCCGGAGGAAGATGAGGGAATGATTTGGGAGTTTTTGTCGGCAAACAAGGATTTCGAGCTTCTGGAAGTGGACAAGTCCTTGGGCTTTGATGACGGCAGACCCGAATGGGTTGAAAATGGAAGTGAAGAGCTGAAAAAATGCGGAAGATTGTGGCCCTATAAGGTTAAAGGTGAGGGTCATTTCCTTTGCCTGATGAAGAAAAAGGGTGCTCCCATAAGACCCGCCGCAGGAATGAAGCAATCGGTTTCGGACAAGGAACTTATTGATTTTTATACATTCTGTGATGACTATCTTAACTTTCGTCCAAAGCCTCCCTTTGTGATACATGGCAGCTCTTTAATGGCTGTTCCCGAAGTATTGCCGGATCTTAAGGGATTAAGGGTTATGCGCAGCGGTTTGTATATAGGTGAGCTTAAGAAAAACAGGTTTGAACCCAGCCAGGCTTTTGCCATGACCTTAAAAAAGGAGGATGCAAAGCTGACGGTTGACTTTGCCCTTGAGGATGAGGGGCTTAAAAAGTATCTGAGAGGCGACAGCTTTCAGGTGGATTGCAAAGACGGCTGGAGTCTTGTATGTGTATGCGGCTATCCCCTTGGCTGGGGAAAGGTACAGAAGGGCAGGCTTAAAAATAAGTACCTGCCAAGCTGGATGAATAATTGATTGTGAGGTAAGACTATGGATTTTTTGCCTGTTTGCAGGGAAGATATGGAAAAAAGGGGCTGGACTGAGCTTGACTTTGTCCTGATTACAGGGGATGCGTATATAGATCATCCTTCATTCGGTGCCGCAATTATTTCAAGGATACTGGAAAGCAGAGGCTAT
>CALWRD010000013.1 GCA_944383875.1 uncultured Clostridia bacterium
CCGCTTTATCCGGTAAAACTACTTCTCCTTGCGGCGCCAGTGAACTTGCGGAGCTTTTGGGTAAAGATGAAACCATTAGGAGAATTAACAAGGGAATAGAACTTCTTTCCAAATAAAAAGTTTTAAAATTAATTGTTGAGTCTTGTAAAATAGCGTCTTTGTCAACCTGTTTGGTTTTGACTTGGTGGACTTAAAAAGCTAAACTTACAGTGTGCATTTTTGTTGATACAATTATGCACACTTTTTTATGGAAATCATCTTATGCATAATAAGTATTTGGTTTCTAAAGTGATAAAAATTTCTGTAGCAAAATGTGATACGTTTTGCTACCTTTCCTTAAGATAAAAAGGCTTCTCTTTATCCAAAGATATTGAGAAGCCATAATAGCAATTATTTATTGTGGACCTTGGTATTCTGCACTTCCTAAACCAAGAATACAAACAAATATCGGATTCAGGAAAATAAGTCCCAATGTAAAACCTAAACCCTTGCCAAATGCGCAAGCCAACTTATAATACAAATAAACCGTTATAATAACATTTACAACAGGTATTATTAATAACAGGAACAATATTCCCTTTCCTGTAGCTATATCAAACAATACATATTGGGAATATATTGGAATCAGGCTTGCCCAGCCCGGTCTGCCTGCCTTTTTATAAAGCTTCCAGCATGCCACAATAATAACTATCGTTATAGCCAGTGCAATTACCCAGCTTCCCGCATAGAACGAAAATAATCCCATATCGCTGCCATAATGATGTCCTACTACTTCCATGTTTAACTGCCTCCCTCTATACTTTAATAAAATAAAGCATATTCATCACCTATAAGAAAAATCCCGCCGAAGATTTTTTCTCTCCTCGATACAGTATTCTCGGTGTATTACATAATGTCATCACATACATATTATAAATTTATATATCCTTTATATTAATAAAAACAACTTCCGCCGATAAACTCCCTTAAAAGTGAATTGGACGGAATATCAGAAGGATTAATGGTAACAAAATTATTCAAAAAATTTAAAAGTCGTCTGGCCTGAAGATACTCATTTTCATTTTTATCAATACCAAAAAGCATAGGTTCGGCATAGCTTTTAAGTACGCTCAATTCATATACAAGAGCAGAATTAAACATAACATCAGCCTCTTCCTGGTAAGGGAAAATATTGACTTCTTCTCCTGTCAGTACAGTTGGCCACATAGCGATAGTACTTCTGACATCAAAGCCTCTAAACATATGATCTCTTACAATACGCCTTATCATTCTTGTATCGGTAGTAGAGATTCTGTTGTGTTCATCCAGATTAAGCTGTGTTAATGCGCTTATATAAACCTTAAATTTATCGGATCTGTCAATATCCGGCGTAAGCTTTTCATTGATACCGTGTATACCCTCAATAACAAGCACATCACTCTTGCCAAGTGTAATACTTTTGCCGTGATATTCCCGCCTGCCCGTTACAGAGTTAAATTCCGGCATCAATACGGTTTTACCTTCCAAAAGATTTTGCAAATCTTCATTAAACTGCTTTATATCCAAAGCCTCCAGCTTTTCAAAGTTAAAGCTTCCGTCAGGTTCCGGCTGAATTTCATCTCTGTTAAGATAATAATCATCAAGGGATATAGCATATGGATGCAGCCCCGCAACCTTAAGTTGAATACAAAGTCTCTTTGAAAATGTGGTTTTACCTGAGGATGAGGGACCGGCTATCATAATAAGTTTTCTTTTCTTATCGGCTATTTTATCTGCAATATCAGCTATTTTCTTTTCATGCAATCCCTCGGATGTCCATATTATATCCTTAGACTCACCTCTGCAGACACATTCGTTAAGGGAACCCACAGTGTCCACCCCTATTATACGGGACCATTTTGTATATTCATCATATACCTGTGCAAGCTTCGGATAAACCTTAGCCTCATTAAGCTGATTTGGATTATCTTTAGATGCAAATTGCAAAATAAAGCCATCATTAAACCTGACCAACTTAAACAGCTTAAGATAAGATGTATTTGGAACAATGGTGCCATAAAGATAATCGTAAAACCTACCAAGCTTATATATTGATATAGTTGAACTTTTTACAAATTTTAAAGTTTTCAAGGCATTTTTCAAGCCATATTTTTGAAAAATATCCCTTCCTTCATCAACCGTTACAATCAATTTTTCTATATCGTACTCATCATCAACAAGCTCTCTCATCTTATTTTCAAGTTTATCAAGCAGCTCATCTGTCAAAGTTTCACCGTGCAGCTCACAATAATAGTTTTTATTAATGGTATGCTCAACCCATATTGTACTGCTTGGCTCCAAAACGTAGTATGCAGCAGCAAACATCAAAAGAGAAACACTGCGCTGATATGTGGAGAAGCCATTGCTGTCAGTAATATCATAAAATTCAACCGTACAGTTTTCATTAATCCTGGTGTTCAAATCCTTAAGGTCATTATTTACTCTTGCCGTGAGAATATCGCCTTTCATATACTGTCTGTAATCTTTTGAAATGTCCCTTAGGCTGGTTTTACTGTCAACCTCTATTTCCTCATCGGCATTTTTTATGAAAACCTTAAATTTATCCATATGTACACCTCCTGAAATCAAACAATTTTTAATGTCTGTCCGTCAACTTCCGAACAAATTACCTCAACTTCCTTGAACTTGTCAGCTATGTATCCCGCAATAACCGGTACTACAATAACTTCCGTAAGATAATGGGTACCGTCTATTACACAAAGTCCTAAGTCTGCGGCGGTTTGACCCTCGTGGTAACCAAAATCACCTGTAATAAACACGTCCGCTCCCATATCGGCAGCCGCCTGCATATAAGAAGCGCCCTTTCCCGTGCATATACCGACTCTCCTTACGGAAGTAGTCAGATCACCGCATACGGAAAGGTTTTCGACTCCCAAAACAGTTTTTACTTTTGCTACAAAATCCTCAAAAGTTACTGTCTCTTTTAAATTGCCGATACGACCCATAGCCGCATTTTCCTCTTCTATTATATCCGCAAGTCCTTGAATGTTTTCAAGTTTCAGCAGCTTTGCAAGAGTGGCATTTGTTCCTCCTTCAGATGCATCAAGATTTGTATGAGCGGAAAAAACAGATATATTATTTCTAATAAGCTTTATAATACGTCTGCCCAAAGGACTTTCATCCGTAACCGACTTAATGCTTTTAAAAATAAAGGGATGATGCGTAATAATAAGATCAGCTTTGCTGTCAACAGCCTCATCTATAACCTGATCATTTACATCCAATGCCACAAGTATCCTTGATACCTCTCTATCCCTTTCTCCGATCATTAAGCCGACATTGTCCCAGTCCTCCGCCAAATAATGGGGTGCATATTTTTCCATACTGTCAATTATGTCATTAATCTTTACAGGCATTTAAGTACCTCCTCTTGTATATCAATCATTCTGCCAAGCTCTCTGCGCCTTGCATTTATTTCTTCCGTATTCTTGTCATTAAGTGAAGACAACACTCTATTTAGTTTATTATGCTCAAATTCAATATATTCTTTAAGTATCGGATTTTTACTTTCAATCAAAAGTTTACCAAAGTAGTAGTCACCTTCCGTATAAACAGCATCCTCACCCCTAACGGCTGATATTGCCGTATATATCTTTCCGTCCTCTTTTAATATGTCCTCCGCTTCGATTTTATATCCAATGCTATGGATATAACGCCTGACCTTGTCAATATCACGCTGTACTTGAAGTACCAACTGCGAAGCATTTCCCGTACATTTACCTGAATTAAGGACATCAATGGCAAGCATACCGCCCATACCTGCAATAACTATAACATCTGGCTGTTCATTTTCTCGTATAACCTCAAGACCATTGCCGCATCTTACATCTATGTAATTATTAAGACCGTGCAGGTTTATATTTCCCTTTGCTTTATCACATGAACCTTTGCTTATATCTGCCGCAACGGCATACTTAATTACACCTTTTTTATAAAGATAAATGGGAAGATAAGCGTGATCCGTACCTATATCTGCCAAAAAATTGCATGGCTTAACCATAGCCGCTACCATATTAAGCCTAGCCGACAAATCCATATATATTTATTCCTTTCAATAAAATTACCGACTCAATCCGGCATAAAAGCAAAGAAGCCTTTGCATATGCAAAAGCTTCTTTAAAGTAATTATTCGAGGTAGTCCTTAAGCTTTTTGCTCCTGCTTGGGTGTCTTAATTTTCTCAAAGCCTTAGCCTCTATCTGTCTGATACGCTCTCTGGTAACACCAAATACCGAGCCAACCTCTTCAAGGGTTTTTTGTCTGCCGTCCTCAAGTCCAAAGCGAAGCTTAAGCACTTCTTTTTCCCTGTCGGTAAGTGTATCAAGCACACTCATAAGCTGTTCCCTCAGCAGAGTAAAAGCAGCAGCATCAGCCGGTGCTGGTATATCATCATCAGGAATGAAATCTCCCAGATGGCTGTCCTCTTCCTCACCGATAGGTGTTTCAAGAGATACAGGTTCCTGAGCTATTTTCCTGATTTCTCTTACCCTTTCAACAGGCATCTGCAAACTTGCCGCAAGATCATCATCGGTAGGTTCACGTCCGTTTTCCTGCAAAAGCTGTCTTGATACTCTGATAAGCTTATTTATTGTTTCAACCATATGGACAGGTATACGTATTGTCCTTGCCTGATCCGCAATAGCTCTGGTAATTGCCTGCCTGATCCACCATGTGGCATAGGTACTGAACTTATAGCCTTTACGGTAATCGAACTTTTCAACAGCCTTAATAAGACCGAGATTACCCTCTTGAATAAGATCCAGAAAAAGCATTCCTCTGCCCACATAACGCTTGGCTATACTTACGACAAGCCTGAGGTTTGCCTCAGAAAGACGTTTTTTAGCCTCTTCGTCTCCCGCTTCCATACGCTTTGCAAGCTCAATCTCCTCATCTGCAGAAAGGAGAGGAACCTTACCTATTTCCTTAAGGTACATACGAACGTGGTCATCAATGTTAATGCTTCCTTCTGCTATGGACAAATCCAGCTCTCTGTCTGCATCGTCATCCTCAAGCTCAATAGCACCCATAACATCTATACCCTGGCTTTCAAGGTATTCATATACCTTGTCAATCTGTTCGGGGTCAAGCTCAACATCAGCAAGCACATCCATTATTTCCTTATATTCCAATACCCCCTTCTTCTTCTTTCCAAGGGCAAGCAGCTCTTTCATCTTTGTTGCAAAAGCATTCTCGTCTATGGGTTTCAAGCCAATCCATCCTTTCTCGTAGTATTCTAACCATATCAAAATCTTATATTCAGATTATTAATACTTCTTTTATCCTTAAAAAGCTCCTTTATTTCAACAGGGTCCTTAGATTTTTTAATTCTGCTGTCAATATAAGCCTTCTTTACCAATCTTAATTGATCGGTAACAGCTTTGTACAAATCCTCACTGCTGTCATAGGTCATTTGCATTATAAAGAGCTCGGCTGCCCTCTGTTGATTCTCAACCGTATCAAAGCAGCTGACAATATCAGCGGCAACTATCGGCTTGTCTGCATCCACAAGCTCATATATAGCCTTTACCATTGTTATATAAAATTCATCAGCGAATTCCTCTGGATTAAGTATATTCCTAAATGCGCTGCATATGGCAGGATTGCTGACCATGGCTGATATAAGACCTTTCCTTGCATCATCCGTACCTCTGTTTACACCTTCTGTCTTATGATGCACAGTATGTGGCTTTGGGATAGGTGCTTGCATACCATTTATGGAAGCAATAACGCTGCGTATTGCTGCCTCAGATATTCCCGTTGCCGCTGCGGCATCTTTTATATAAACATCAGCCTCAATCGCATTATCTATAGTAGACAGAAGTTTTGCGACCTCATTTGTATAGCTGATTTTATCTTCGCTGTTGTTTAAATCATAATTTTTTGCCATCTGCTCAATACGGAAAGTATATTGACTCTTTGCCGTATTTAGGAGCCTGCCAAAGGCAGTGGGTCCGAATTTTTTTATGTACTCATCCGGATCCTTTGCATCAGTGACCTGAAGTACCCTTACCTTTATGCCTGCACTGTTTAACACAGGTATTGCACGTAAT
>CALWRD010000014.1 GCA_944383875.1 uncultured Clostridia bacterium
TATAAAGTCCGGGGATTATGCTGCCCTTTACTCCCCTTGTAATTCCGTCCAGCAGAGTTGCTTTTTCGCTTAAGGTCACCAATATGGAAGTATTGCCCATTATGTTTACCAATCCGCCTGGCTTATACATTTTTACGGCAGGTATGCAGGTAAGTACATCTACGCCGCCTACAGCCACCGGTGTGCCGGGTTTAACCCCGAGCAATGCAGCCATAGCAGGTGTAACTCCGCCGGCGCAGGTTACTGGTGAGGCAATAGGTAAGTTAAGCTTGGTTTTATAAAGACCTTTGAGATGAGGGTTAAGTTTTTCCAAAAAGCTGTCGCTCGGTTCGCCCGATTCGCTTATTTGTGCTTTAAATGAGGTTGAAAATGAGTTTCTTACAGGATTGCCTGTAAGCTGCCATATTAACCAGTCGGTAGCTTCCATAAAGTAATCGGCAGCTGTGTATACATCGGGAGCCTCTTCCAGTGTTTCCAGTACCTTTGGTAAAAGCCATTCAGGACTGGCACAGTTACGGCTGAATTTTACCCATGGCTCATCGGTCAAGGCAGAAAGTTCTGCTATGTGTTTTGCCTGAGATAGTGCGCTCCTGTGCCTCGTTACTTTAATATAGGCATGTGGATTGTTTTTAAACTGCGGAAGATAACAAAGGGGGGTACCGTCTGATTTGACAGGCAGTATACAGCAGGATGAAAAGGCAAGACCTATTCCTATTATATCGGATATTTGTACATTTTCCGTAAGCTCATTTACCGTATCAGCAATTACGTCTATATAATCGCCGGGTTTGGCTATAGCCCAGTTATTTGGCAGGGGCTGACCGGTAAAGAAATTTTTTGTCATTACGCCGGTGGGGTATTCTGCGGTGGCGCAGGCAACTTCATGCCCGTCTGCGATGTCTGCCAGTATTGAACGACAACCTGTTTTGCCAAATTCTATACCTATGGTATACTGTGCCATATTGACTTCTCCTCCCTCACTCAAAGGTTTCATATATATCTCCGTTTACATCCCAGCTGCTGGAATAGCTGCGCTTATGAACGGATTGCCTTGTTACAAGTTCGCTTTTAAGCATTTCCGAGCATTTCTCGCCTGATTTAATCTGCTTTATAATCAATTCGGCCGCCTTGGAACCAAGGTCTGTCTTGGCGTGTGTCATAGATGTAAGTCCAAGTATTTCGGCTGTTTGTGAATTGTCAAAGCTGATTATTGACACATCTTCAAAGGGTGTTACATTTATGTTCTTTAATATTGAAATAATTATTTCAGCGGTTTTGTCATCATTGCATACAAGTGCGCTGGCACGGTTAAGTCCTGAAAAATATGCCTGCTTAAACATAGCGGCAAACAATTCATCCGGCATATCAGAGGTAAACCAAAGTACGTTTTTGTCGTTTACCGGAAGTTTGTTTTCAATCAATGTATGGGAAAGTCCCTCGTATTTTTTATGTCCGTCTATATCGTCGGACTTAAGGACAGCGCCTATGGAACTGTGTCCCATGCTTATCAAATAGTTTGTTGCCTTGCATGCCGCTGTAACGTAATCCATCTCTGCAACAGGTATATCAGTGCCAAAATAACCACCGTTTATAAACAGCAGCGGTATGGTGGCAGCTATGTTTTTATACATATCTCTGACAGGCATGGGCATAGCTGTTTTGCAGGGCTCGGCTATTATGCCGTCAGGCTTCTTTTCCATCAGTGAGTTGAGTACAGCAATTTCGGTATCTACCTTGTTATGGGTGATACCAAGCGTCATGGTATAGCCAAGCTGCATTAAGGTACGTTCTATTCCGGTTATTATCTCCGGATAAATATAATAGTCAAGATGTCTTAAAATAACGCCTACATTGTGCTGTTCCGAGGAAATGCCGCCTGTACTGCGTACATTGACATATGTTCCGCTGCCTTTAATCTTTTCAAGGTAGCCCATATTTTCAAGGTGGCTGATAGCAAGCCTTATTGTCTGGCGAGAAAATCCAAATCTTTCCATTAATTCGTTTTCGGAGGGAATTTTATCGCCGTTTGTATATGTTCCTTTGTTGATTTCGCTCTTTATCCATTCTTGAACAATTAAATACTTTGGTGCGTCCATAATTAACCTCCAAGATAAATACAACTTTCCAAAAATAAATAAACAAGAAATACAAATTTGCCGTTATAAATCTGTAGTTATACGTACCACTAACGGTACAACCGATCAATACCGAATTATTATACTATTTCATACCAACAATGTCAATATTGACAATTATCTAACTATGTATGAAATATACGGGCAAAAATGTGCAAATTACAGCTGATTTTTATTGCAAACAGGGAGATAATTGTATATAATTAAGGTAGATGTTAAAGGGAAATATTACCTTGAGAGAATTTTGCCTTTGGGCAATAATATATAAAGAAGGAGTGGTTTAGTATGAAGGAAGAACGTATCATGATTTTAAAAATGATTGATGAGGGAAAGATCAGTGTAGATGACGGTGTTAAGCTGCTTAAAGCCATAAATAAGTCATCGGATACCGAGGAAAAAATCACAAATGCGGCAAAACAGTTTAAAAGTAAAGTTTCCGATATGGCTAAGGAAGCGGAACCAAAGGTTAAAAAGGTGGCTTATGACCTTAAGGTTAAGTCGAGTGAGCTTGCCGATGAGATAAGCGAAAGAATTAAAACGGGTATGGCAAAGGGTAAGGATACCTGTGACTGCGAAGGCGACATTATCGAGGCTGATGATATGGAGAGCTACAGCTTTGATTATACGGATGAGAGTGATGAAGACGAAGTGGAAGATACGCAGGAAGTAGATGAAGCAAATAATAATGACAAAAGCGATAAGCAATAATTGACAATTAAATAAAAATGAAGTACAATAAAGGTCAGCATTATGTGGCAGTGCCCTGTATGCTGACTTTTATTTGACGGTGTTTTGCGCTGTCCTTAAGGAGAACTGTAAATGGAAGAAGAAATAAAGCAGAGTGAACAGGTACAAAAATCCGACTCCGAGATCACTGCGGAAGAAAACGTTAAAGACTTACAGGAAGAGCCAAAGCCTGAAAAGACTAAAAAACAAAAGGCAGTTGCCGAATTGATCAGTTGGGTTAAGACGATAGTTGCCGCATTGGTTATGGCGTGGTTTATTACCACATTCCTTATAGTAAACGCACAGGTGCCTTCGGGTTCCATGGAAAATACCGTTATGACGGGCGACAGGCTTATTGCCAACCGTCTCAGTTATGTTTTCAGTGAGCCTAAGCGTTTTGATATTGTTGTGTTTAAATATCCTGACGATGAAAGCAAGCTGTATATCAAGAGGATAATAGGTATGCCGGGAGATACCGTTACCATCAGGGATAACGAGATATATATAAACGATAGTACCGAGCCCCTTGACGACAGCTTTACCAAGGAGCCTATGATTACACCTGACGCGGTATATGAGGTGCCGGAGGGTCACTATTTTATGATGGGGGACAATAGGAACAACTCAAGCGATTCCCGCTTTTGGCAGAATACTTACGTAGCAAAGGACAAGATACTTGGTAAGGCGGTATTTAAGTATTACCCATCCATTGAAATACTGGTAGATAAATAATTATTTTTTAGGAGGATAAATCAACTATGCAAATTGACAAGAGTATGACTATAGGAGATCTTATTTCAATTAATCAGGGAATTATCGTTATACTTATGAATAACGGTATGCACTGCGTAGGCTGCCCATCTTCAATAGGTGAAAGCCTTGAGGAGGCTTGTATGGTGCACGGACTTGAGTGCGATCCTATCGTTAATGAAATTAATGAATTTCTTGCAGACCTTGAGAAGTAATTCGGACCTTATGAGGGTGTGTCGCTGATGCGGTACGCCCTTTTTGTATTCGGAAAATAGGGTTTTATGCGGTAAAAAATAATAAAATTTTAATGCCTCGGCGGTTGAGATGGTGGATTATTTGTGTTATACTATAAAGTAAAATAAAGCTTGGTTTAAAATCTGGCTTTACAAAGAAAACAAGAAATTCAGAAAGGCGGCGAGCCTATGACACCCTTTGAGCAGTTGATTGATAATATGAATTTGTCAACGCTTAGCATACCATCAATAAGGCTGACAGATGTTATAGACATTTTGCTTGTTGCAGTCCTCATATACATACTGGTGCGCTGGATAAGGGAAACCCGTGCATGGTCACTTTTTAAGGGGCTGCTTATTATTGCTGTGGCAAGCTTGCTTGCATACAGGCTGCATTTATACACAATTACATTTATTATAGAAAACACCTTTTCTGTAGGCGTTATTGCTTTTATAGTTATTTTTCAGCCGGAATTGCGAAAGGCACTTGAACAGATCGGTACAGGCAGCTTTGCTTCCGGTATTACAGATGCTTTTAAGCAGCAGGGCAATGCCAAGCTTTCGGAAAATTCCGTCAATGAAATTACCAAAGCGTGTGTGCGTATGTCGGATGCACGTATAGGTGCACTTATTGTTATTGAAAACAATGTGCCTACCGGTGAATTTACCCAAAAGAGCGGAACTCTGCTTGACAGTGTTATCAGTGAGCAGCTGCTTATTAATATTTTTTGGAAAAATACACCTTTGCACGATGGTGCCGTTGTCATACGAAATGACAAGGTCGCAGCGGCTGCCTGTGTACTTCCCACTACCGAAAAGCCTATCGGCGGTGAGCTGGGTACAAGGCACAGAGCTGCCGTGGGCGCAAGTGAAGTCACCGATGCAATAGTTGTGGTCGTTTCGGAGGAAACCGGAGCGATCTCGGTGGCGTCCGGAGGCAGACTCAGGAAAAACCTTTCGCTTAATGAGCTGAAGTCTGTACTTATGCAGCTTACGGACAATCCTACTCCTATACGTAAGCGTATATCAAGGAAGGGGCGTAAAAAGAATGAAAAAAATAGTTCAGGCAACTAAGGCTTTTTTTGCAAAGGATTTGCTGTGGAAGGTTTTTTCCATTGTGGTTGCGATTTTCCTCTGGTTTTTTGTTATGAATACGCTTAATCCTACCGAAACAAAAACCTTTTCCGCAAATGTTACCTTTACAAATGAGTCTGTGCTTGCGGATAACAATATTACCATACTCAATGAAGAGGAGCTAAAGCAGACCAGAGTTTCTATCAGGGTAACGGGAACAAGACCTGCCCTTGATGAGCTTAGCAAATCGGAAAACAGATCCGGTATAACCGCATATATTGATTTAAAACAGCTCAGCACCATGGGTGAGGTTGACGGGGTGCAGGAGGTAAGCCTTAATGTTACTCCAAAGCTGCCAAGCAATATATATACTTATTCCTATGAAATTTCAAGCTTTTCACCAAATATGGTGGATGCACAGATAGACTCTCTCAAGAGTGAGATAATGAAGGTTCAGTTTGATGTTACGGGAGAACTTGCATCGGGATATAATGCCGATGACCCTGTATGTGACAATGATACGGTTACCATCACCGGTCCTGAAAGTGAGTTTAATATGGTATCTTCCGTCAGAGCTGCTGTTGATCTGACGGGCAAGGACAGCGATTTGAGTGTGGCTGTTGCTCCTGCGGTGTATGATATAGACGGCAATATAATGGAGCATTTTACCGTTGACCCTTCTGTTATTGATGTGACCGTCGGTATCAGCAGGAGATGGCAGATACCGGTTGAAGAGCCGGAGATTATTGGTGAACTTGATGAAAATCTTGCGCTTGAGAGTATAGACTATTCACCAAAGTATATTGAGGTGGAGGGTGTTATTGATGAAATTAATGCAGTTGAAAGTATTCAGCTGCCTCCGATTGACTTAAGTACTGTAGAAAGCACTCAGACAACCACTTACGATGTACGTCCGAGCCTTAAGGATACAGACATTCAGCTTGTGGACGGTTCTCCGACGGAAGTAACGGTAACGGTTACCGTTACGGCAAAGGCGTCACGTGATATTACCGTAAGCGGTGATGACATTGCCGTAACGGGACTTGCCGATGGGCTTAGCGCACAGGTTAATGATGTGCGTCTTACCCTGAACGGTGACGAAAATATAATTGACGCACTTACAGGGGCACAGCTCAGCCCGTCAATAGATCTTAGCGGTCTTGGCAGCGGCTGGCACAGCGTAGAGCTTTCAATTACTCTGCCTGATAACGTTGAGGTGCGCAACATTCCGACTGTTTCAGTCCTTATTGAGGCAACCGAGGAAGAAACAGAAACCACTCAAAATGAAGAAGACGAAGCAACCGAGGAAACCGAAGCCGCAACCCAGGAGGAAACCGAGACAGCTGTTGAGGAAGAAACCTCACAGGATGAAACTTAAAATATTTTTGGGAGCCTGATGCATAGCACCATGGCTCTCTTTGTTTGGAAGGAGTTTATATATGAACAGAAGATTTAAGCTTGACGTGCATACACATACTGTTGCAAGCGGACATGCCTACAGTACCGTTGATGAAAATGTACGCTATGCATCCGAACAGGGGTTTGAGCTTGTGGGCATTTCAGATCATGCACCAAAAATGCCGGGAGGCACGCACAATTTTTACTTTCTTAATCTCCGCATTATACCGGAAAGTCTGCACGGGATAAGAGTTTTAAAGGGTGCAGAGCTTAATATAATGGATCAAAGCGGCAGGCTTGATCTGAAGAAGGGACTTATCAAACGCTTGGATTATGCTGTTGCAAGTCTCCACGTGCCATGTATTGCACCTATGGATAAGGATGAAAGCACACAGACCGTTATCAATGTCATTAACAATCCCCTTGTAAATATCATAGGTCATCCATGCGATCCTCGTTATCCCCTTGATATTCCGACTGTTGTGAAGGCGGCAAGGGATAACAATACTCTGCTTGAAATCAATAATTCATCCCTTGATCCCAAAGGTTCAAGAGCGGGTGGAGATAAAGAAATACTTGAGCTTATTAAGGAGTGCAAGCGTCAGGGCTTGCCGATTATTCTTGGCAGTGATGCACACTTCTATACCAAAGTGGGCTGCTTTGACAATATCATTCCGCTTTTGGAGGAGGCAGCAATGCCTGATGAGCTTATTATAAATACTTCGGTTAAAGCTTTCCTTGATTTTATTTCAATTAAAAACAAGCTTTTGAGGACCGCTGAAACGGATTAATACTTTACTTTCGTCCTTTACAGTGTTAAAATATATGTGAATCTTGTATTTCTATTGCGGAGGTATTTGATATGAATGATAAGCTGAAAAGCGAGGCTGCAGATATGCTTTTTGAGGGCATATTACAGCTTAAAACTGTAGAGGAATGTTACGATTTTTTTGAAGATCTGTGTACTATACACGAAATATATTCAATGGCGCAGAGGCTGGAGGTGGCAGGACTTCTCTTTGATGGGGAAACTTATACCTCCATCGGGGACAAGACCGGTGCATCTACCGCTACCATAAGCCGTATTAACCGTTGTCTTAACTACGGAGAAGGCGGCTATAAAACTGTACTTGAAAGACTAAAGGAGAAAAACAATGCTGATTGATTCAATAAATACGCTTAACCCCGAACAGAAAAAGGCGGTTCTTACGACGGAAGGACCGCTTTTGATTTTAGCAGGTGCAGGTTCAGGCAAGACAAGAGTGCTTACGCACCGTATTGCATACCTTATTGAGCAGGGAGTAAGACCATTTAATATCCTTGCAATTACTTTTACCAATAAGGCGGCAAGGGAAATGAAGGAGAGGGTTTCGGCTATTACATCACAAGGCAACGAGGTGTGGGTGAGCACCTTCCATTCAAGTTGTGTACGTATACTGCGCAGGGAGATAGAGCGTCTGGGATATACAAGCCGATTCACCATATATGATGCGGACGACAGTGAAAGACTGGTTAAAAATATACTTAAAGAACTTAATATCAGTGATACACTTTATAAGCCAAAATCGGTACTGGCGGAAATAGGGGCACAGAAGGATAAGCTTATCGGGCCGGAACAGTATGCTGCCATGGTTGAAAAGGATTTCAGGCTTAAAAAGATTGCCGATATCTACAGAATATACCAAAAACACCTTAAAGACAATAACTCCCTTGACTTTGACGACCTTATTTTTAAGTGTGTGGAATTGTTTGAAAATAATCCGGATGTGCTTGAAAAATGGCAGGATCGTTTCAGATATATTATGGTTGACGAATATCAGGACACCAATGCTTCTCAGTACCGTTTGGTACGCCTCCTCGCATCCAAGTATAAAAATCTCTGTGTAGTGGGTGATGATGACCAGAGTATTTATGGCTGGAGAGGTGCAGATATACATAATATTCTTAATTTTGAAAAGGACTTTGAAAATACCACTACTATCAGATTGGAACAAAATT
>CALWRD010000015.1 GCA_944383875.1 uncultured Clostridia bacterium
CCGAGCATATGTTCTTCGATCCCGACAGAATTTCCGCTATAAGGGAAATGATTTGTGCGGATAACGTTGAGCAGAGAGAGGCAGCGCTTGCAAAGCTTGAGCCTATGCAGCAGAGTGACTTTGAAAAGCTCTATGTTGCCATGGAAGGCAAGCATGTAAATATTCGTTTCCTTGATCCGCCGCTTCATGAGTTCCTTCCTACGGAAGAGGCTGACATTGAGCAGCTTGCGGAGGCGCAGGGCAAGACTGTATTTGAAATTAAAAACATCATTGCTTCCCTGCATGAGTTTAACCCTATGATGGGACACAGAGGCTGTCGTCTTGCGGTAACATATCCTGAGATTGCAAGGATGCAGACAAGTGCGGTTATTAAAGCGGCTATCAATGTAAATAAGGCTCATCCGGAATGGAATGTTGAGCCGGAGATTATGATTCCCCTTGTAGGTGAGGTTAAGGAGCTGGCTTTTGTTAAGCGTATAGTGACCAAGACTGCCGATGAGATTATAGAAAAGAACGGTGTTTCCCTTAAATATAAGGTGGGAACAATGATTGAAATTCCTCGTGCGGCACTTACTGCCGACAAGATTGCGGAAGAGGCGGAGTTCTTCTCATTTGGTACAAATGACCTTACTCAGATGACCTTTGGTTTCTCAAGAGACGATGCAGGTAAGTTCTTAGATTCCTATTATGAAAATATGATTTATGAGTCTGATCCTTTTGCAAAGCTTGACCAGATAGGTGTAGGAAGGCTTATGGAAATCGCCGTTAAGCTTGGTAAGCAGACAAGACCGGATATAGTTCTGGGTATCTGCGGTGAACACGGTGGTGATCCGGCATCTGTTGAGTTCTGTCACAAGCTGGGCTTGGATTATGTTTCCTGTTCACCTTTCAGAGTGCCTATTGCCAGACTTGCCGCAGCACAGGCTGCAATTAAGTTCCCAAGAAATTAAATAAATTAAATAAGGCTGCTTGTCCTATATTGTGAACAAGCAGCCTTTTAATGTGCAGATAAAATAGGATGTCCTGTAAGTCCGACATCCTATCTTTAAGTATTGCAGCAGTAATTTTAGTCGTTTCTTCTGCCGCCGAATACAATAACCAAAAGCCTGAGCAGCTGAATAATTGATAATGCGGCAGCCGCAACATAGGTCATGGCAGCAGCCCAAAGTACCTTACGGGCAGGAGTTATTTCCTCGGAATTGAGAAATCCGTTGCCTTCCAGCATCTGTAAAGCCCTTGAAGAAGCATTAAATTCCACAGGCAGGGTAACTATCTGGAAAAGTACCACTACCGAAAAAAGGATTACGCCTATTTGGGCAATTATCATATTGTTTGAAAGATAACCCAGCATAAGTCCGATAATGATAAGTGGCATTGCAAGTTTGCTGCTGAAACTTACGGCAGGGAAAATACTCGCACGCATAGTAAGGGGTGCGTAGCCCACATGGTGCTGCACTGCGTGTCCCGTTTCATGTGCGGCTACGCCTAATGCTGCTACACTTGAAGAGCTGTAAACGCTTTCTGACAGCCTTAAAACTTTATGGGTTGGGTCGTAGTGGTCGGTAAGATTACCCCTTACAGGTTCAACCTGTACATCGTGTATGCCTGATTGCTCCAACAGAATACGTGCCACGTCGGCACCGGTATAGCCCCTTGCATTGGGTATTCTTGAATATTTGTTAAACGTGGAACTAACCTTAAACTGAGCATACATCGAATAAATTGCAACTACAATAAACAAAAGATAAAGCAGATACTGCAACATATACGTATTCATATAATCACCTCTTAAAAATGGTTTTTCGTTTACAATATTATCTACGTATAAAGTGGTGAGATGTCTGTTATTAATTCAATATTATTCCTTTTTCCAGTGCGTGTCCTCTCATATAGTCGGGAGAGGACATTTTTTTGCCTCCCTTGGCTTGCATTTCGCATATAAGGACAGCGGAATCCCCGGTTTTTACGGTAAAACCTTTTTTGGGGTTAATATCCACTATTTCGCCCGGAGCGCCGCTGCAGCTTTCATTTACTTCAACAGCTTTCCAAAGTTTTATCATTTCCTCATTGCAAAAAGTATATGCACCGGGAGCGGGATTCAAACCTCTTATTAAATTTATTATTTCCCTGCTTGACTTATTCCAGTCGATATGCCCCATACTCTTTTCTATTCTGTGGGCATAGGTTGCCTTACTGTCATCCTGTTTTTCGGGAGTAATCTCGCCGGCTTCGATTTTATCAAGAGCCTCCAGCAAGAGCTTTGCTCCGGCTTCGCTCATTTTATCATGCAGACTGCCGTAAGTATCCTCAGGAGTGATGGGAACTTGGCATTTAAGCAGCATATCTCCGGTGTCCAGCCCCTTTTCCATATACATAATGGTAATGCCCGTAACTTCTTCCCCGTCTATTACAGCCTGCTGCATTGGTGCGGCGCCTCTGTACTTCGGAAGAAGTGAGCCGTGTACATTTATGCAGCCGAAGCGTGGCATATTAAGGATAGCCTCGGGCAGTATCTGACCGTATGCAGCCACTACAAATATATCTGCGTCTATCTTTGATAATTGCTCAATAAAAGCCTTGTCCTTAATTTTCTCGGGCTGATAAACAGGGATATTGTGCTTAAGCGCCTCTTCCTTAACAGGTGTGGGCAAAAGCTTCTTTCCCCTTCCCTTTGGCTTGTCAGGCTGGCTTATAACAGCTGCAACTTCGTGATTATCAATTAAAGCCTTAAGACAGGGTACGGCAAATTCGGGTGTACCCATATAAATTACCTTCATTTATATCACTCCTCCGGTGTTTCCTCGTCCTCTCCGTCGTCAAACTCCACGTCCTCAAGTTCCCCTTCAACCAAGTCGGTATAGAGGATGCCGTCAAGATGGTCTATTTCATGACAGAAGGCTCTTGCAAGCAGTCCGTCTCCTTCCATAATAAACTTTTCCCCGTCTCTGTCAAGTGCCTCAACCCTTACGTGATCGGGTCTGGTAACCATACCCTGCTTGCCCGGTACGCTTAAGCAGCCTTCGTTAGCCTGCTGTATGCCGCTGCTTTCAAGTATTACCGGGTTAATCAGCTCGATTAGACCGTTGCCCACGTCTATAACAACAATCCGCCTTAATGTGCCTACCTGTGGAGCTGCAAGCCCCACACCGTTTGCGGCATACATGGTTTCAGCCATATCATCCAGCAGAGTGATTATTCTTTCGTTTATCTCTCCTACGGGTTTACATTTTTTCCTTAATATTTCGTCCTCATAAGTTCTTATTATCCTTGTAGCCAAATCTCTTACCTCCTAAATACTGTAGTTGGGATTAAGTGCAATGCTGACGCTGACCTTCTTAAAATCCTTAAGGGAAGAAAATGCATTGACGCAGTACAGCACATATGCCTTAAGCCTTTCTTCATCTTCACATTTTATTATTATCCTATACCGATATTTGTTGTTTATCTTGGAAATAACGGCAGGTGCAGGTCCAAGCCTTTCAAAGCTTTTGCTGCGGTTAAATTTATTTAATATTGCTGCCATGGTGTTGGCGGCATTAATTGTCTTTTCCTCATTATCCGATGTCAAAAGTATGTAAAATACATTGCTGAAGGGAGGATATTTCATAATCCTGCGGAAGGAAATTTCCTCCTTAAAGTAGGATAAATAGTCGTTGTTTTTGGCGCAAACTATGCTGTAATGCGTGGGATTGTAGGTCTGGATGAATACTCTGCCATCGTCTTCCGCCCTTCCTGCACGTCCTGAAACCTGTGTTATCAGGTTGTAGGTTATTTCCCCGGAGCGATAGTCATTCATATTAAGGGATAAATCCGCAGCTATTACCCCCACAAGGGTGACATTTGGAAAGTCAAGCCCCTTGGCAATCATCTGGGTACCTATAAGTATATCAGCTTTTCCGCTGCGGAAGGTTTCCAATATATTGGCGTGGCTGTTTTTCCTTTTTGTTGTATCTGTATCCATCCTGAGTACCCTTGCCGAGGGAAAAAGTTTAATTACTTCCTGTTCAATTTTTTCCGTACCTGTGCCAAAGTACTTTATGAAAGGGGATCCGCATTGGGGACATTTGTCAGGCAGTGCAATACTTTTTCCGCAATAGTGGCAGACCAGATTATTGGTATGTCGGTGATAGGTATAGTTTACATTGCATCTGTCGCAGGTCATAACATAGCCGCATTTACGGCAGGATACAAAGGTGGAAAACCCCCGCCTGTTTAAAAACAGTATAGTCTGTTTGCCATTTTTTAAATTGTCTGCAATGGCAGCTTTCAAAGCTCTTGAAAATACGGAGTAATTTCTGTTTGCAAGCTCTAAGCGCATATCGCATATATCAATCCTGGGCATAGACTTGTTCACACGGTTTTTCATTTCCGCAAGAGCGTATTCCCCCGTAACGGTTTTATAATAGCTGATTACGGAGGGTGTGGCACTGCCCAGTACAAGCTTTGCTCCGTACATTTGGGACAGTTTCAGTGCAACCTCCCTTGCATCATATCTGGGAGAGTGATCTGCCTTATAGCTGGACTCGTGCTCCTCATCAATAATGATTATTCCTATGTTTTCAAAGGGAGTAAAGACAGCGGAACGGGGACCTATCATTATATCTATTTCCCCTTTGGCTGCCCTTGTCCATTGGTCGTACCTTTCCCCCTCCGTCATCTTTGAATGAGTAAGGGAAACCCTTTCTCCAAAGCGGGAAACGAACCTTTCAACTGTCTGGGGTGTCAGGGATATTTCCGGTACAAGCACTATGGCTTGTTTTCCCTGCTTAATAACATTTTCAATAAGACGGAGATAGACTTCCGTTTTGCCGCTGCCCGTAACCCCGTGAAGCAAAACGGGACGTTTTTCCGACTGTATCAGTTCAATAACCCTTTCCTGCTCCTCCGTCAGCTTCGGCTTGGAGTTTGCGGGGGCAGCGGGTCCGTTATAGCTGCCTCGGTAGGTGCGGTATTGGGTTATTTTTAAAATGCCCTTTTTTACAAGGGCATTTATAGGTGCATTATCTATATCCAATATACTTTTTATATGACCTAAGGGTATCTCCCTGTCGGAGGTGAAAAGCTCCAGTACACTGCGCTGCTTGATACTCCTTTTTTTGGCGGAGGCAATCAGTTCTTCAAGCCGTGGATTGTCGGTATTTAAACTGACGCAGCTGAACATCTTTTGGTTTGCAGCCTTCGGAGCAATGCAGTAAAGACATTCGTTAAAGGTGGAGTAGTATTTTTCACTCATCCATGCCGCAAGAGCAATCCGCTTGTCGCTTAATATGCGGTATTCCTCATGTATGTCAAGTATGGGCTTAAGCTTGTCTTGTTCAACTTCGCTTGTGTCCGAAAAGCCAAGGACATAACCCTCCGTGCGGCGATTGCCGCTGCCGAAGGGTACATATACCCTCATACCAACAGTAAGCTTATCCTTAAGTTCGGGAGGGATGATATAATGAAATGCCCTGTCTACATTTCTGTGAGGAACACTCACCTGTATAAGTGCATATTTCATTTAATTCACCCCCGTAATTTATATTATTTATCAGTCCTCGTCATCCTCATCGTCAAAGTCGATCATTTCATCAATTTCGCTGTCGTCGTCGATCATACCCTGAAGCTCACTGCTTTCATCTGTATCATCATTGCTGTGTTCGGTTTCAGACTCGGCTTTTACCTGTTCAAGCTCTTCCTTAACTTCCTGTTCCGGCTTTTTGTAGAGATCGAGTACGGTACCCTGTCCCTCGGGAACGATTTGTATCTTGTTTTCGTACAGTTCCTCAACGGCGGTGGAAAGTGGCTTGCCGCTGTTGTAGTTTTCAATCATGGGTTCATCTCCGTCAATAAGCTGCCTTGCTCTTTTGGCAGCGGCAATTACTATGGTATAGCGGCTGTTAATATCCTTTCCCTCGCTGTTTTTGTTAAGTACATCCATTAACTCTGCATATGATGGTTTTAACATAATTAGTCAACTCCCTTAATCTTTTTATTTATTCCTATATTTCTGGCTGCTCTGCGCTGCTCGGCTTTTACTATTGAGCGTATGTCAGCGACCGCCTCATCCACATCATCATTTATTACTACGTAATCGTAGTCATCTATCAGGTCAAGCTCCTCCATTGCCCTTGCAAGCCTTTCGGCTATTACTTCGGGGCTTTCGGTACCTCTGCCCACAAGTCTTTCCTCAAGCTCCTTCATAGAGGGAGGCGCAAGGAAAATAAGCACGGCTTCGGGGCATTTTTCCTTTACCTGAAAGGCGCCCTTTACTTCTATTTCAAGTATTACGTTTTTACCCTCGTCAAGTTTTTGATTTACATATGAAAGGGGGGTACCGTAATAATTTCCGCAGAACCGGGCATACTCCAAAAATTCATTGTCTGCGATCATTTTTTCAAATTCTTCTCTGGTTTTGAAAAAATAATTTATTCCGTCCTGTTCTCCCTCACGGGGGCTGCGTGTTGTGGCGGAAACAGACAGGGCGTAATCGCCTCCTGCAATCAATTTATTCATTACTGTTCCTTTTCCCGCTCCGGAGGGACCGGATACAACAATCAAAAGTCCTTTGTCCATGGTAAAGCCTCCTACATATCCTCAATTTCAATGCTTTCCTGTGCCTGAGTGCCTGCAATTCTGCTTGCTATGGTTTCAGGCTGAATGGAGGACAGGACTATATAATCACTGTCTGTAATAATGACCGCTCTGGTACGTCTGCCATAGGTTGCATCTATGATTATACCCTTGTCCTTGCCGTCCGATACAAGTCGCTTGATGGGCGCCGACTCGGGGCTGACTATTGCCACGATACGGTTTGCTATCATAATATTTCCAAAGCCGATATTGATAAGCTTGATACCCTGCTGCATATTACCACTCCTACTCAAAGTTCTGTACCTGCTCCCTTATTTTTTCTATTTCACTTTTTGTTTCAACAATAATATTGGTTATTTCAAGGTCATTGGACTTTGACCCCATGGTATTGACCTCTCTGTTCATTTCCTGTACCAGAAAGTCAAGCTTTCTTCCCACAGGGCAATGCTCGTTAAGTATGGAGCGCATCTGTGCAATGTGGCTGAACATACGGGTTATTTCTTCGTCAATGCAGGCTTTATCCGCAAAGATTGCAGCTTCCGTAACAAGCCTTGTTTCATCAACGTCCAGCTCTTCCAGTTCACGAAGTCTTTCGGTAAGCCTTATGCGGTACTCCTTTGCAACATCGGGAGCACGCAGTTCAACACGCTTTATCGCCTCGTTAATGGTATCCAGTTTAAGCAGAATGTTTTCCTTAAGCGCCTCTCCCTCTTTTATGCGCATCTCCACAAACATTTCAAGGGCGGATAAGCAGGCGTTTTCAAGACATTCCCATATTTCGTCCGTTTCGCTTTCGGATATATCCTTTTCTACCGTGATAATGTCGGGAAACCTTGCGATAAGGGAAAGACTTATCTCATCTTTAATATCAAAACGGTTTTTAAGGGACTTTAAGGCAGTGATATAACCTTCAGCCAAAGCATCGTTTACATTTACCTTCACATCGTCCTTTGAATAGCTTTCAAAGTTAATATATACATCGGTTTTCCCTCTGAAAATTTCCCTGGAAAGCAGTTTTTTTACCTTATCTTCGTAGATAAGCAGGGTACGGGGCATCTTAATTGTGATGTCATTGTACCTGTGATTAACGGATTTGATTTCCACCGTAAATTTTCTGTCATAAAGCAGACATTCGCCTCTGCCGTAGCCTGTCATACTCCTCATTATGTATTACCCCATCTGTCTTATATTTCTTTGCATACATATTTCATTATACTTTATTTAAGTCACAATGTCAAAGAAAAAATAACAGGGCATTAAGCAGGGATAAGAATATTTGATATATCTTATTGAAATAAGGCTTTTTTTTGTTATAATAAGCATATAGCATTAAGGAGAAGTTTTATGGACAGATATGACATATGTGAAAATTTGAATGATATATTAAACTCAAAGGCGGAGTATGCCGTATATTTGAAAAAGGGCTGGAGCTTTACGGGAAATGTAAGGAATGTTTTGAAAAACACCGATGCAGATGTTATATATACGGATGAGGTTATAAGAGATAAACATTTTTTCAAGCCTGACTATTCACCCCATACCCTTGAAAGCTTTAATTATATAGGTCCCGCCTTTATAAAAACCGAAAAAGCAAAAGATTTTGTAAAAAAGGGCGCATGTTATTACTCTCTGCTTAAGTCAATGTCGGAGGCGGGATGTAAGTTTTGCCACATACCACGGCTGTATTTTAAGACCAATAGAATACCGGAACGCAGCGGGGAGAAAACATACAAGGAGGTTAATGACCTTGTAAGCATAATCATCCCTTCCAAGGACAATTTGCAGTGCCTTAAGAACTGCATTGACTCAATTAAAAACAGCCGCTGTCAAAACTATGAAATAATTGTTGTTGACAACGGCAGCAGTGAGGAAGTACAAAGCCGATACAGGGCTATGGCGGACAAATATATATATAAAAAGCAGGATTTTAACTTTTCCCTTATGTGTAATATGGGAGCGAAGGCAGCTGCAGGCAGGTATCTTTTGTTCCTTAATGATGACATAGTGGTGCGTGACAGGCTTTGGCTTGATAAGCTTGTTTCAACGGCGGAAAAGCCCAATGTGGGAGCAGTGGGTGCAAAGCTGCTGTATCCCGGAAACAATAAGATACAGCACTGCGGTGTGATAAGTATTGCAAACGGTCCCGTACATGCTTTTATAGGCAAGGATGATTCTGCAGACTGCTATTTTGGGCGAAACAGGCTTACCTACAATTACCTTGCGGTAACAGCCGCCTGTCTTTGCATAAGAAAGGAAATCTTCCCTTATTTTGATGAAAGCCTGAGTGTTGCTTATAACGATGCAGAGCTTTGCTTTCGGCTTTTTAAAAACGGATTTTACAATGTAACAGTAAACGATACCCTTATATATCACTGTGAGTCCTATTCAAGGGGCAATGACCTTGCGGATAGGAAAAAAATGCAAAGGCTTTTAGCCGAACGCCACAGGCTCTATGAACTGCATCCCGAATTTAAAGCCCGGGATCCCTTTTACAATCCCAATCTGAGCAGCCTGAGGGCTGACTTTAAACAGCGCCGTTTCTTTGACAAAATTATTGAAGCAAAGAGAATAAAGGAGCTGTAGGGGTGAATAATAATTCCCAAAATTAACTATACTATATAAGCAGATATTTTTTGAAGGCAGTATTTAAAAAATGCCAAAGCGTTGGGAGGTATATGTTAATGAAGGAATACCAAAGGCTTGCCGATAACCTTAAAAGCATTGAAAAGCAGCTTGAACAGGCTGAAAATATGCTTAATTATGCAACGGATGAGCTGCTTATTGACAGCATTATTTATGAAATAGAGTCCCTTTACAAAAGACACGCTTATTATCTTAGACTTTTGAGAGAGCTTAAGACAATGGCGGGTGAGGGCTATGCAGTCTGAGCTGTTTACCTATGCTTTGATAGGGATACTGATCTTAGCGGCGCTTTCAATTATGTTTGGCAGGGCACTCAGGGCGCTTATTCTGTTTTTTATTAAATCAATAATAGGCGCTCTGGCAATCTTTGCCACGGATTTTTTGCTCTCTCCCATGGGATTTGCGGTGGGCATTAATCTGTTTACCGCCGGGGTTACGGGTATCCTTGGCATACCGGGATTTATTATGCTGTATGCGATAGCGTGGATATTAAGATAAAAGATACAGAGGTTATACTATGTCATTTCCTAAGAAAATTACAGAGAAATTACTTGAAAGAGATTATAATTTTGTGCCACGGCTCAGTGACGGAGAACTTGTGGGCAATGACAGCAAATACATAAGCTTTTTGAAACAAAGCGGAACGGCTGTTTACGGAGTTGTACTGCTGAGGGCGGACAATTCCTTTGACTATCGTGATGTGTACATAAGGCTGAAAGAAACGTTTTATCAATTTGCCGGGGGCATAAATTGTACCAATGCCTATTATGTGGGACTGTTTGTGGGCAGTGATGAGGATGCGGAGCTAAGGGATTTCTGCACCAATGATATTGAGGATTATACACTTAAGCTCAATGAAATAAGATGGATAGTGGATGTTGAAAAAAAGAAGATATTCGTAATGGGAAGTCAGCCGGATAAGCTCCTTGACTTAAATGAGCTTATTGACAGTGCGCTGGCTGAAACGGATGATTCCTACAGCCCCAATGTTGAGATGCGAACCCTGATGCAAAATGAAATTGACAAACGCAGAGAAAGCATTAAAAGCGGGAATATATTATGTACCGCCGCACTTATATTGATAAATGTTGTTTTACTGGCTTTGACCTATCTTACGGGCGGCATAGGTACGGAAAATATGGTCAGGATGGGAGCTTTAAGCACTGAGCTGCTTTTTAATCACCATCAGTATTACAGACTGTTTACCGCTATGTTCCTGCATTTCGGTGTTATCCACCTTGCAAGCAATATGCTGTTTTTGTATGTGTTCGGCTCAGTGATTGAGCGGTATTACGGAAAGGTAAAGTTTTTGCTCATTTATCTGGGAGCAGGTCTTGCAGGCAATATTGTCTATGCGCTGTTGTCCGATGGGGTGGCGGCAGGTGCCTCCGGAGCTGTTTTCGGACTTGTGGGAGCAATGCTCTCCTTTTCAAGAATAATTAAAAGGTCTGTTGAAGGCAAAGATACATATTTTATGATACTTTTTGCCATTATATCAATCTGCGGCGGTATGTTTATGGAGGGGGTTGCCAATTCCGCACATATCGGCGGTTTTGTCTTTGGACTGATAGCGGGACATCTCATGTATAAAAAGAAATAAAAAAAGAAGCGCTTGTATGGTGGGCGCTTCTTTTGGTTTTAAAGGACTTTGTTTAAAAATGCCTCAATACGTGGATTGCCTGAGTTGTCAAGCACCTCCTGAGGTGTACCGAAGGCAAGCACGTAGCCTCCGTCCATAAACAGTATTTTATTTGCCGCCTCATGGGCAAAGCCTATCTCATGGGTAACTATCAGCATAGTCATTTTTTCATCCGACAGTTCTTTTATTACGTTTAATACTTCTCCCGTAAGCTCCGGGTCGAGGGCGGAGGTAGGCTCGTCAAAGAGCAGTATATCGGGGTTTCGCATCAAGGCTCTTGCTATTGCCACACGCTGCTTTTGTCCTCCGGAAAGGGTGGAGGGCATATCATTGAGCTTATCAAGGAGCCCTACTTTATCAAGCACTTTTTTAGCCTCTTCCTTAAGGCTGTCCTTATCCGCCTGCTTGGCACAAAGAGGTGCAACCAGCAGATTTTTTTCTATATTCATATGGGGAAAGAGGTTAAAGTGCTGAAAAACCATTCCCATTTTGTCAAGAACCTGTTTCCGTTCCTTCATAGGGATGTATTTTCCTCCCTGACAAAGTGGTTTACCCTCTATAATTATATCTCCTCCGTCTACTGTTTCCAAGTCAATAAGGCTGCGAAGGAAGGTGCTTTTGCCTGAGCCTGAAGGACCCAGCACAGCGATTACATCTCCCTTTTCCACAGTAAGGCTTATGTCCTTAAGCACTTCAAGGTTTCCAAAGCTTTTCTTTAGGTTGTTTATCTGCATTAAGCTCATAATATTCCTCCTAGAATGAAAACTTTTTTTCAAGGAATTTAAAGAATACAGTAAGCACGTAACTCATTACAAGGTAGAACAAAGCCGCCACCGCAAAGGCGGAGATGTTTGTTGTACGGTTTACTATTGTCTGTGTAACCTTAAGCAGGTCCGTAAGACCTATGGCGGTAATCAGTGCCGTATCCTTGATAAGCACTATTGCCTCGTTGGAAACGGAAGGAAGGGCAATCCTGAACATCTGAGGCAGAACGATTTTAAACCTTGTCTGCATATCAGTCATACCAAGCACCTTGGCAGCTTCGTACTGCCCCTTGTCAACCGACAAAAGACCGCCTCTGAATATTTCCGCAAAGTACGCCGCATAGTTAAGGATAAAAGCCACAGCACCTGCCGTAAAACGGTCGTTGATGGTTAGATATTCACCTATTACGGGCACATAGGGTAAGCCAAAGTATACGAAAAATATCTGTAAAAGCAGAGGAGTTCCCCTCATTATTAAAATATACAAGCCCACTATCTTGTTTATCAGCTTATTTTTTGTGGTATACAAAAAGGTAAATACAAGTCCCAGCGGAACGGAAAACAGGGCTGTAATCAAAAACAGTTTGATTGTAAGTACGCAGCCTTCAGCCATTTGTGGTATCCATTGCTGCAAGGGCATAAAAATCACTCCAATATAAGACATTAAAACGGGGCTATGCGCCCCGTAAATATAAGTTGGTATCAGTTCTTATGTACGTAAATATCTTCGCCGAACCATGTGTTGGAAATTTCGGCAGCTGTGCCGTCCGCATCAAGCTCATCAAGTGCAGCCTGAATAGCGTTAAGCAATTCGGTATTGCCCTTCTTCACAGCTATGCCGTAAAATTCTTCACCGAAGTCCCCGTCCTCAATTACACGGAAGTCATTTTCGTTTTGTGACATATAATAGCCTACGAAGGTTTCGTCGGCTACAACAGCGTCAACCCTTCCTATATCAAGGTCGGAAAGTGCAAGGATATTTGTGTCATATGTGGTAAGCTCCATAGCTGAGGCAAGCTCATCGGCATTTACCGCATCCACGGCAGAGGAGCCGTCCTGCAAGCCTACTACCTTGCCCTCAAGGTCAGCCTTGGACTGAATATCGGAGTCTGTCTTAACCACGATAATCTGTCTGTTCTGAAGATAAGGGTCGGTAATGTCCATGGTTTCCTTACGTTCATCGGTGATGGTAAGTCCGTTCCACAGTGCATCTATCTTGCCCGATTCAAGCTCGATTTCCTTAGCTGCCCAGTCAATAGGCTGAAATTCAACGGTGACCCCAAGCTTTTCACCTACTGCCTTTGCAAGGTCAATGTCAAAGCCCACTATTTCATTGTTCTCGTCTCTGAAGCCCATAGGTGGAAGCTCGTCATCAAGACCGATTATGATAGTATCCTGTGAAAGCGTGGGAAGTGCTTCCCCCGTATCGGCTGATGAAGTATCATCTCCCGCTGATTCTGTTGTTGCCTCAGCTGCGCTTTCAGTGGTGGTTTCGGTGCTGTTTGAAGAAGAGCTGCATCCCCCAACAGAAAACAGCATTGTCACTGCAAGTGCAGTACCGATAAATCTTTTCATAAAAAGTAATCCTCCTTTTGCGTTTAATACACTACTACTTTAGCACAATAAAAATAAAAAGTAAAGAAAAAATAAAATTATCGAAAAATGTGTGGAATACCTTTCAGATTTAAGGTATAATGGGGGTGAAAAAACATACGGAGGTTTATTGTTATGGAAAAGTTAAAATTTGACGCAGTTATCCCCGAATTTCAAAATAAAAGCGTTAATATCTGCGATTACGGCGCAGTAAGCGGCGGCAGAGTTAAAAATACAGAGGCAATCAATAAGGCTGTAGCCGAGCTGTCGGCACAGGGCGGCGGCACCGTGGAGGTGCCAAGAGGTATTTTCCTGACAGGTCCCATTGAGTTTAAGGACAATATCAATCTGCATTTGCAGGATGGAGCGGTTATCCTTTTCTCCGATGATTTTGATGACTATCCTCTTATAAATACCAATTTTGAAGGCTTTTTTACATACAGATGTATGTCTCCCGTTTACGGCAGGGAGCTTAAAAATATTGCCATCACCGGCAAGGGCGTTATTGACGGCAACGGCGGCGCCTGGCGTCCCGTTAAAAAGTTCAAGCTCCCCGAAAGGCAGTGGGACAGCCTTGTTGCGGGAGGCGGTGTCGTACTGGAAGGCAAGGAGGAAATGTGGTGGCCCACAGAGGCTGCAAAGCAGGGGCATCTGAATATTATCCCAAATCCTTCTATCCTTAAAAACAAGGAGGAGTGCGAAAAGTACAGGGACTTCTTAAGACCTGCCATGATTCATTTTGACAACTGCCGCAACATTCTCCTTGACGGTCCCACCTTTCAAAATTCCCCCGCATGGTGTCTGCACCCATGGCTTTGCAAAAACCTTACCATACGCAATGTCAGCGTAAGAAATCCATGGTTTTCCCAAAACGGCGACGGGCTTGACGTGGAGTCCTGCAAGTATGTAAAGGTATATGATTCCGTATTTGATGTGGGTGATGACGCACTTTGCGTTAAGTCCGGCAAGAATGAGGACGGCAGAAAGCTTGGCAAGCCCTGTGAGTATGTGGAGTTTAAAAACTGCATTGTTTATCACGGTCACGGAGGCTTTGTTATCGGCAGTGAGATGAGCGGCGGTGTAAACAATGTGCAGATTACGGACTGCACCTTTATCGGGACCGATACGGGACTGAGATTTAAGAGCTGTCTTGGCAGAGGAGGGCTTGTGGAAAACATCTATGTTGACAATATAGATATGACGGAGATACCTAAGGAAGCAATTATCTTTACCATGGGCTATGATATGGATACCAAGGAGGGACAGCAGGTGGCACCCGAGGAAATTCCCGAGTTCAGGAATATCTACATCAGTAATGTCAACTGTGCAAAGGCGGGTACACCTATTTCCGTTTCCGGTCTGAAGGATATGCCTGTGCATGATATTTATCTTAAAAATATAAATATTGCCTCGGCTAAGGACATAAGCATTACAAATGCGGAAAACATAAATATGGAAAATGTAAACATCGAGAAACTTTAACACATAGGCGGCGCTTGCCGCCTTTTTTAGAGGTAAGTTATGTACGGATATGAATTGATTAAAAGAGAATATATTGATGAAATTGATTCGGAGGTTTATTTATATACCCATACAAGCGGCGCAAGGCTGCTTTATATAAAAAACAATGATACAAACAGGGTGGTTATGCCTGTGTTCAAGACCCTGCCGAGAAATGATAGGGGCGAGGCACATATTGTGGAGCACTGCACCCTTTGCGGCTCGGAGAATTACAGGCTTAAGGACCCCTTTAATGTTCTGGAAAAGGGCAGTCTTTATACCTATTTAAACGCCATTACCTATGAGGATAAAACCGTGTATCCCGTTGCCTCCACAGATGCGGGGGAGCTTAAGAAAATGGCTGAGGTGTATGCCGATGCCCTGTTCAAACCCCTTTTTACAGAGGATGAGGGAATATTCCGCAGAGAGGGAGTGTGCATTAATAAGGAAGGTATAGGGGGCGTTGTATATAACGAAATGAAGGGGGCTTTTTCCGGTGAGGAGCGATGTCTTCTGACTGCCCTGAAAAAAGCCCTTTACAAAGGCTGTGCCTACGAGTACTGTTCCGCAGGCATACCCGGCAGCATAGAGGAGCTGGGTTATGATGAGTTAAGGGAGTTTTATCGGGAAAAGTATTCTCCCGACAACTGCCTTATTTATATATACGGGGATGTTGATTTAGAGGAATATATGGGGCTGTACGCAGACTATTTCACGGAAGGGGAAAAAACGGACAGAGATGAGGAAGTCCGCATAAATGACTGCAAAGAAGTAACCGAAGTGCCCTGCGGCAAAGATGCGAGACAGTTTTCCGGTGTGATATTTTCCTGCTGCAGGGCGGAAAGCTATGCGGAGTGTATAGAGCTTTCAGTGCTCAGCGATATTCTAACCGTGGGAGCAGACTCGGTTTTAAGAAAGACGCTGGTGGATAAGGGTGGAGCTGTTAATTTCAGCGGCGGCTTTGATGATGTGACAGCTTTATCCGAGTTTTATATTATTGCGGAAGGGATGGAGGCATCGGAGCTTAAAGAAAGGCTTGAAGAGGTGTTTGGCAAGCTCATAAAAGAGGGTATTGATAAGGACAAAATCAAGACCTCCGTTGACAAGCTTAAGTTTTATATAAGCGAAGGGGATTTCGGATATAAGCCCAAGGGATTGTTTCTGGGACTGGAGCTTTTAAAGGGACTTATGTATGGAGATACCTCTTTTCAGCCCCTTAAGATAGGGGAAATGCTGGAAAGGGCGGAAAAGGCGGACTATAAGGCTTTGATTGAAAAGTATTTTATAGGTAAAGGGGTATACGGAACTACCCTTGCGGAAGATAAAAAGGATGAAAAAAGCGGTAAATCTTTTCCGCTGACAGGGGAATTTTTACCTATATCCGACAGTCGGTCAGAGCTGGAAAAGATACCGACGAAGAAAATAGAGGATATACCGAAGGATATACGGTGGTTTGACCCAATCCTTGAGGAGGGCTGTATTTTTACCGAAAACAGGGAAAGCAATATTGTGTATCTGGATGTGGCTTATCCACTTAAGGAGAGTAGTGTCAGCGCAGCCTCGCTGTACGGGAAAACGGTGCTTAAGCTCAACGAACAGCTTTTGAAAAGGGTAAAAAGCTGTTTCGGCAGGCTTAACATAGGGGTTAAATGTATTGAAGTCAATGGGGGTTCCGTGCCATTGCTTGTGTTTTCCACCGCATTTTTAAGGGAAAGGTTTAAGGAATGTATTGCCGTATTCAATGATGTGGTTCGGACAGCTGCTTTTGAGGATAACAGGGCTTTGGAAAGGATTGTCCTTTCGCTTAAAGCCGAGTATAAATCCGACTTTGTATCAAGGGGAAACACCTATGGGGTGGGCTGTGTTATGTCGGGACTGAGTTACAATGGAAAGCTTAATGATATGGCAAAGGGAGTGGGTATGTATAATTACCTTAATTCCAAAACAGATATGCTTAATGAGGTCAAGGGTGTAGCCGAGTACATTAAAGCAAGCAAACCTATCCTTGTTTTAAGAGGGACAAAAGAGGACAGGGAATATATTTGCGGTAATATTCCCGGGGCAGGCGCTATGCCGAGGGTATACGGGGGTGAGCCGAACAGTATATGGGGCGGCAGTGCATATATAATACCCTCGGAGGTCAATTTTAATTGCTTGGGTGTACAGCTGCCCTGTTTCAAGGGATATATGAATGTGGTCAGGCGCATTGCGGAAAGCGGTTATATATGGGATAAAATCAGGCTGGAAGGGGGAGCTTACGGGGGCGGCTGCGGCTTTACAAGGAGCGGCATTATGTATATGTACTCCTACAGGGACCCCATGCTTGAAAAAACCTACGCTGCCTTTGAAGGCATAGGAAAGTATCTTTCAGAATTTGATGCCGACAGTTCGGAGCTGAACAGATTTATTGTAGGTGCGGCAAATGAAAAACTAAGACCAATAAAGGACAAAACCGTTAATTCAAGGATTCTTGACCTGATTTTGCAGGGACGGACATATGAAGGGGAGCTGGCACAGTGGAATGAGCTGCTTGACTGCACCTGCGATGATATAAGAAGGGTGGGTAATATGTTTCAGTCCGTCCTTGATAAGGCGGTAAGGGTAAGTTTTTGCGGCGATGGTGAAGGGGCAATGAAGGAGTTTAAAAATATATACAGGCTCTAGTGCTGTGACTTGAGGGTTATCAACTTTATACATTAATCTACATATGTAGATTAGTCTACAGTTGAAGAAAATTGTTTCTTGAAGATTTCTTACAGGATAATAAAATTAAAGTAAGAAAAAATATGGAGTTGATAACTATGAAAAAATACATATCTCTGCTTATGTGCTTAATGCTTTTAAGCGGCTGCTCCGGTCAGGGAGATGAGCCTGAAGGTGACAGAATCAAAAACGTAACCGTTACCGAAGTAAAGTCCGAGGAAATAGGCGATACCCTTACTCTGAGCGGTAATGTTGTGCCTGTCAATCAGGCGTCGGTTTCCTTTAAACTTGACGGTGTTATTGATGAGGTATATGTAAACGAGGGAGATGCGGTTAAGGCGGGGGATAAAATCGCAAGCCTTAAAAGTACGGATTACGAGCTGCAGTTAAAGGCGGCTGAAGCTTCCGAGGCGGGAGCCGGCGCTCAAACGGATACGGCGGCGGCAGGCATAGCGGCGGCACAGGCACAGGCTGATGCGGCGCTTGCACAGGTAAAGACTGCACAGGCAAGCCTTGATGCGGCAATTTCCGCACGGGATACGGCACAGCTCCGGATTGATACCGAGATACCTTCCAAGATAGAACAGGCAAAGCAGCAGCTTGACTTAACTCAGACCAATTACGACAATATAAAAGCCCTTTATGAAAGCGGCGTTGCCACAAAAAACGAGTATGATGAAATTACTACAAAGCTTGCCGTTGACAGGGAAACCTATAAACAGGCGCTGGATGCAAAGGCGGTTGCCCTGTCACAGCTTAAGTCGGCGGAGGCTCAGATTGAGGCGGCAGAAGCAGCCAAGGAGACGGCGCAGTCCACATATGACGCCGCCATTGCTAAGGTGAATGCGGCACAGTCTACCACCTCCGCAGCACAGGCACAGACCTCCGCAGCCCGGGCGCAAAGTCAGGCGGCAAGCAACAGCCTGAGTGATACGGTTATTTACAGCCCCATGGACGGGGTTGTGCTTAAAAAGGTGATGAATTCCGGGGAAACCGTTGCGGCTGGCACACCTATTGCCGTGGTGGGCACAAATGATAAAATGTGGGTCCGTGTGGGCGTACCCGACAGCTATATCAACAGCATTCAAAAGGGACAGAGTGCGGTTATCCATGTCTATGGTCTGGACGAACCCATTGAGGGTACCGTTGATGAAGTGGGTGCACTTGCCGACACCACCACACGTACCTTTACGGTAAATATTCTGGCTGACAACCCCGATTCACTCCTTAAGTCCGGTATGATATGCAGTACGGATATTATTTTGTCCGATGAAAGCAAGGTGCTTGTACCTGTTGACAGCGTTATTTCAATGCCGGAGGGTGACAGCGTATTTGTGCTTGAGGGTGACAAAGTCAGGGAAACATCAGTTACAACAGGTGAAATTTCGGGAGACAGGATAGAGGTCCTGAGGGGACTGAATTCCGGTGATATGCTTGTAACCGACGGACAATTCGTGCTTACCGACGGAGACAGTGTTACGGCGGAGGTGGCTGAAAATGATTAAATGGTGTGTTGAGCATAAAAGCATAGTTATCCTTTTATGCGCCGCAGTCCTTGTTTTCGGCTTTGGTATGTATCCCTTTATGGAGATGCAGGAAAATCCACAGGTATCAAGTCCCATAGCCACAGTTCAATGTGTTTATCCCGGTGCAGCTCCGGAGGATGTGGAAAAGGATATTATCAAGCCCCTTGAGGACCATATTGATGAGATTGCTGACATTAAGTCTGTGGAAAGCTATTGTATGGACAGCGTGGGTGTAGTCAAAGTCGAGCTTGAAGATATGAGTGATGATAAGATAAGCGAAAAGTGGGATGAGCTGAAGGATAAGGTTGACGACGCACAGACGGAGCTGCCGGATTCGGCTTACGAGCCTGAGGTGGAAACGGACTTTACCTCTTCCTACGGACTTATCTTAGGTATATCATCAAATGATTACAGCTATGAACAGCTTAATGATGTTGCTGACAGCCTTCGGGATGAGCTGAAGATAGTGGATGGGGTTAAGGCGGTTGATATAGACGGGGAAATTACCCGGCAGATTTCCGTTGACCTTGACCTGAACCGTTTGCAGCAGTATGGCTTATCCCTTTCCGATATAGGTACTTATTTGCAGGCAAGGAATATAAATATACCCGGCGGCAATCTGGAGCTGGGTTCCGCAAAGGTGCCCGTGCAGATCTCCGGTGAGTACGGCTCTGTTGAGGAAATAGGAAATACCATCATAGGAATGTCAACCGACAGCGGAAATACGGTGCACTTAAGAGATGTGGCGGATATTTACAAAACCGACGGGGATACATCAATGCGGGCAACCGTAAACAATGAAAAAGGAGTTCTGGTGGGTGTTAAGTTTGCGGACGGTGAAAATATACCCCACATAACGGAAAGGCTTAACGGTATTATTGAGGACTTTGAAGCTGACGAGCTTTACAAGGGTATGCACCTTACAAGGATAATAGATCAGTCGGTATATATCAATGACACCCTTGATCTGCTTAACAGCAATCTGTTTTCGGCGGTGCTGCTTGTGCTTATAGTTATATTAATTGCTATGGGTGTAAGGAGTGCGGTCATCGTTGCTCTGCCTATACCCATAGTTATAGCTGCGGTGTTTGCATATATGGATCTGACGGATATACCCCTGCATCAGGTTTCGATTATGTCTTTGATTATCTCCCTAAGCCTTCTTGTAGCCAACGGAATTGTATCCAATGACAATATGAATGTATATCTGGACAGAGGGGAGGACAGAATGACCGCTTGTACCAAGGGCGTTAAAGAGGTGGCAATGCCCATACTTACCTCTACCCTTACCACGATAGCCTCTTTCCTTCCCCTTGCTATGATGGACGGCTCCGAGGGCAAGTTTGTCAAGACCCTGCCCATACTGGTATCGGTGGCGCTTGCAGCCTCATATGTAACCTCACTTACCCTTGTGCCTGCCATGGGACATCGGCTTTTGCTTGACAAGAAACAGAAGGAAGAACGGAAGAAAAAACATAAGCCTATTTTACAGGGCAAAGGCACCGCAATATATGAAAGCATTTTAAAGAAGTGCCTTAAGCTGCCTTTGACCACCATAATGGTGTTTGTTGTTATCTTTGCCGCAAGCCTTTTTGTTATACCTACGCTGAAAGTTCAGCTCTTTCCCCCTGTGGAGCGTGAGCAGTACGTGGTTGATGTAACTCTTAAGGAGGGCAGCACCACGGACAAAACGGCGGAGGTGGTTTCGCAAATCTGCGGTATACTTGATGAGGATGATACCGTTACAAGTTACGCAAGTGAAATAGGTACCGGCTTTATGAAGTACTATGTTACTTTTATGCCGAACCAGCAGGCGTCAAACCGTGCGCAGATACTTGTAAACGGCAGCCGTGATGAAATAGCTACACTGGAGGATAAGATTGCCCGGCGTATACCTGCCGCCATAGTAAACATCAAGCAACTTGAAATCGCCTTGCCTGTGGATCATACCATTGAGGTACGTATTTCCGGAGACGATGTGGACACTTTACTCAGCCTTGCGGAGCAGGTTAAGGATAAGATGAGGGGTATTGAAGGCAGTAAGAATATAGAGGATAACTTCGGCAGCTACGGTTACAAACTCAGCGTTAATGTCAATGAGGAAAAGGCTAATATGGTGGGTATAACCAACTATGAGGTTGCACAGATAGTCCGTACTGCTATCAACGGCACCGAAATTACAAGCCTTAAGCAGGAGGATATTGACAAGGACAGTCTTCCCGTTGTAATGAAACTGCCGGACGAACAGACGGAGGACAGTACAGCCCTTGGCAGCATCTTTATAACTTCCACCGTAACGGGACAAAACGTACCTCTTAAGCAGATAGCCCACATCAGCACCGAAAAAAGCCTCAGCAAAATAATGAGATGTGACGGTCAGCGTGCCATTACCGTGGGTATGTTTGTACAGGACGGTTACGAAAGCGATGAGGTGCTTGCTCAGGTTCAGGATAAAATGGCGGAGATTGACCTGCCTGAGGGTTACAGCCTTGCCTACGGCGGTGAAAAGGAAAACCGTACCGATGCCCTTAATTCAATGATAGCCCCTACCATAATAGCTTTTGTAATAATATATATTATAATAGTATTCCAGTTCGGAGACCTTATTAAGCCGTTGATAATCATGGGTACCATTCCCCTGTCTTTTATAGGTGTTATATGGGGACTTAAGCTTATGGACTACCCTATAGGCTTTATGGCTCTTCTGGGAGCAATCAGCCTTATGGGTGTGGTCGTCAATAACGGTATAGTCATACTGGATTATATAGACCTGCTGGTAAAGCAAAGCGGAAAAATCAAAGAGTCCATCATAGAGGCATCCGTTACAAGGCTGAGACCTATAATGGTGGGTATGGTGACCACCGTAATAAGCCTTATACCTATGGTTGCCACCGGAGGACCCCTCTGGGCACCTATGGCAAGTTCCATTCTGTTTGGTATGCTTGTTTCTTCAGTGCTTACCATGCTTGTGATTCCCTGCGCCTATTATCTGACGGTAAGGCGCAAGGAGAAAAAATATGCTGATGCCCAAGCTTTATAAAAGTTTGACAGAGGGCAGTGAAAGCGGTAATTTATTTATTTAAAAAACGTCTTGCATTTTTTATCAAAATGTGCTAACATTACTTAATAATGGCTATGATGAAGAAAAGTAGCGGAGAGAAACTTAACAGGGATACGGAAACGCAGACTGAGATTTCCGTTTATGACACTCTTTCGTGAAGAACACTTCGGAGCTTGCACCGGGAAAGGCAACAAGTAGCGGTGTACGGCTGGCAGGCGTTATTCTGCCTTGAGTGGGCACGGCAGTGCTGTGTCAATTTGGGTGGTACCACGTATATGCGTCCCGAAGCTTAAGCTTCGGGGCTTTTTTTATGAACCGGAAGAAAGTAATTATGCACCGGAAAAAAGTAATCCGGACACACACAGTGTGGCTTTTGCTGAAAGCAAAAGTGCTTTTTGTGCAGCGGAAAAAAGTAATCCGCCAAAGCGAAGCTTTGCTTTTGCTGAAAGCAAAAGTGCTTTTTGTGCAGTGAAGCCGACTTTTTAACGAAATTAAAAAGTTCTGATTTAGCTTATATGAAAGGATGATACTAAATGATTAAGGCTACAGGCGAAAGAACGATAATGGACCTGTGCATATCCGAGCTGGTAAAGCTTAAAGGTGATGATAGGAAAAACGTAATCACTCACGGAACAATATATAATGTACGTGATATGGGTGATTTCGCTTTTGTTATCTTAAGGAAGGTAAACGGACTTATCCAGTGCGTTTATGAAAAAAACGGCTCAGAGGAAGAAAAAGAGCTGCTTAAAATCGAAAACTGCGTCAAAGTGGTAGGCGATATGCGTGATGAGCCAAGGGCAGTCAACGGCTTTGAAATTGTGGTAAAAAAGATGAAGGTTTTATCGGAGCCAAAGGAAGAGCTTCCTTTCAGCATCAACAAATATAAGCTTAATATTGCACTTGAAAATGAAATGTCAATCCGTCCCATTGTGCTCAGGAATGAGCAGAGGAGGAGCATATTCAAGCTTCAGGAGGGTCTTGTGCGTGCCTTCAGGGAGTATCTGGAGGACAAGGACTTTACCGAGATATTCACCCCTAAGATAGTTGCAAACGGTGCAGAGGGCGGCGCCAACATCTTCAAGCTTGAGTATTTCGGCAAAAAGGCTTATCTGGCACAAAGCCCACAGTTTTACAAGCAGATGATGATACCTATCTATGAGCGTGTCTTTGAGATAGGACCTGTGTTCCGTTCGGAAAAGCACGATACCACACGTCACTTAAACGAGTATGTCAGTGTGGACTTTGAAATGGGCTTTATCGAAAGCTTTTACGATGTCATTAATATGGAAACGGGCATGATAAAGTATGCCTTTGACTACCTTAAGGAAAACTATGCCCTTTACCTTAAAAAGCTTAATGTCAATGTGCCTGAGGTCAAGGAGATACCTTGTATAAAGTTTAAGGATGCCAAGGAAATGGTGGCAAAGAAGTACAACCGTAAGATAAAGGATCCATATGACCTTGAGCCTGAGGAAGAAAGGCTTATAGGCGAGATGGTCAAGGAAGAGTATGACAGCGATTTTGTTTTTGTAACCCACTATCCCGTTAAAAAGCGTCCATTCTATGCTATGGATGACCCTGAAAACGATAAGTATACCCTGAGCTTTGACCTTCTCTTCAAGGGACTTGAGGTTACAACCGGCGGTCAGAGGATACATGATTACGATATGCAGGTTAAAAAGATGATATATAAGGGACTGTATCCCGAGGACTTTGAAAGCTATCTTATGCTGCACAAGTACGGATGCCCTCCACACGGTGGTCTGGGCATGGGACTTGAAAGGTTCCTTATGAGATTGATTGACGAAAAGAATATAAGGGCAACTTCCATGTTCCCAAGAGATACTACAAGGCTTGTGCCATAATCGGAGGTGTAATTAATGGTAATGGTTGAGGAGCTTATCAGGTGCCTTGAGCAGGAAACGGGCATAGAGATAGGCGATGATAAAAGAGAGTTTGTAAGCAGCAGGATTGAAGCCCTGCTTGATTATATAGGATATGCTGAGCCTGAGCTTACTGCGGAGCAAAGCGTTGCGGACATAAGGGAAACGGGCGTTGATGACAACCTTATCAAGTACCTTGAGGAGCTTTCAAGGCTTACCCTTACAAAGGAAGAGGAAGAGCGTTCCAAGGCGGAGCTTAACAAGATACTTGACTATATAGATATGCTGGGTGAGCTTGACACGGAGGATGTTGAGCCTATGAGTCATCCCTTTGCATATACCAACAATTTCAGGGAGGACGTTTGTGTTCCTTCCGCCGACAGAGAAAGTATACTTAAAAACGCACCTCAGCAGAAGGACGGCTGCTTTAAGGTGCCTACTACGGTTGAGTAAAGGGAGGTACGCCATCAATGGATTTTAACACAAAAACCGCCCTTGAACTGGGGCAGATGATAAAGAATAAAGAGATAAGCTCCCCTGAGCTTACACAGGCAATGCTTGATAATATAGAAAGCAACGACAAGGATATTAACGCCTATATCACTGTGGATAAGGAAGGCGCCCTTGCAAGGGCTGAGGAGATTCAGGCTGCCATAGATGCGGGGGAAGAGCTTTCTCCCCTTGCAGGTGTGCCTATGGCTGTAAAGGACAATATCTGTACCAAAGACACCCTTACAAGCTGCGGCTCCAAAATGCTGTATAACTTCAAGCCGCCTTATAATGCAACGGTGGTGGACAGACTTAAGGATGCGGGTGCCGTTGTACTGGGCAAGCTTAATATGGATGAGTTTGCCATGGGTGGTTCCACTGAAACCTCCTACTTCGGCGCAACAAAAAATCCTTGGGATATTGAAAGGGTACCGGGAGGTTCTTCCGGCGGTTCCGCTGCCTCCGTTGCGGCAGGTGAGTGTACCTATGCCCTGGGTTCGGATACGGGCGGTTCAATCAGACAGCCTTGTTCCTTCTGCGGCGTCAGCGGCATTAAGCCAACCTACGGCACAGTATCAAGATACGGACTTGTTGCCTTTGCCTCTTCCCTTGACCAGATAGGACCCGTGGGAAGGGATATAAAGGACTGTGCACAGGTGCTCAGCATTATTTCGGGACATGATGCAAAGGACAGTACCTCAATCAAGAGAGATGCCCTTGATTTTTCCGATTGCTTTACAAAGGATATTAAGGGTATGAAGATAGGCGTGCCCGTTAATTACTTCGGCGAAGGTCTTGACGAGGATGTTAAAAAGCCTGTGCTTGAGGCAATCAATACCCTTAAGGGGCTTGGTGCGGAAGTGGAAGAGTTTGAAATGAAGATTACGGACTATGCCATCCCCACTTACTACGTTCTTGCCTGTGCCGAGGCAAGTTCCAACCTTTCCCGTTATGACGGTATCAAGTACGGTTACAGAAGGAAGGACTGCGAAAACCTTCTTGATGTATATTATACCTCCAGAAGCGACGGTTTCGGTATGGAGGTAAAGCGTAGGATTATGCTTGGTTCCTTCGTTCTGAGCAGCGGTTACTACGATGCTTACTACAACAAGGCTCTTAAGGTCAGAAGGCTTATTAAGGACAGCTTTGATTCTGCCTTTTCCAAGTATGATATGATTATTTCCCCTGTTGCCCCTACGGTGGCATATAAGATAGGTGAAAACTCATCCGACCCCCTTAAGATGTATCTGGGTGATGTTTATACCGTATCAATTAACCTTGCAGGTATCCCCGGGGTCAGTGTTCCCTGCGGTTTCGGTGCTAACGGTATGCCCGTGGGTATGCAGCTTATAGGCAACAGCTTTGATGAGCCTAAGCTTGTAAGGGCGGCTTATGCCTTCCAGCAGGCTACGGACTTCCATTTAAAGCAGAATAAGTATTCCAAAGGAGGCAAAGCATAATGAATTATCAAACGGTAGTGGGTCTTGAGGTGCATGTGGAGCTTGCAACCAAGACAAAGATTTTTTGCGGCTGTACAACCGAATTCGGCGGTGAGCCAAACACTCATGTTTGCCCTGTTTGTTCGGGTATGCCCGGAGTTTTGCCTGTGCTTAACAAAAAGGTTGTGGACTATGCCATAAGGGCAGGTCTTGCACTTAACTGCGATATTACACGTGTCAATAAGTTTGATAGGAAAAACTACTTTTACCCCGACCTTCCAAAGGCATATCAGGTAAGCCAGCTTTACCTGCCTATCTGCCGCAACGGTAAGGTTGAAATTGAGGTAAACGGTGAAAAGAAGCATATCGGTATACACGAAATCCATATGGAGGAGGATGCGGGTAAGCTTGTACATGACCCTTGGGATGACTGTACATTGGTTGACTACAACCGCTGCGGTGTGCCTCTGCTTGAAATCGTGTCCGAGCCTGATTTCCGCAGCGCCGATGAGGTGGTTGCCTATCTTACAAAGCTGAGGGATACACTTATGTATCTGGGGGTTTCCGACTGTAAGATGCAGGAGGGCTCAATGCGTGCTGACGTAAACATTTCCGTTATGCCTGTGGGTGCGTCAAGATTCGGTACAAGGACAGAGCTTAAGAATATGAACTCCTTTAAGGCTATCTACAGGGCTATCAACTTTGAAAGCGCACGTCAGATAGATATACTTGAAAACGGCGGAAAGGTAGTGCAGGAAACCAGACGTTGGGATGCCAACAAGGACGCCACCTTTGCAATGAGAAGCAAGGAAAATGCACAGGACTACAGATATTTCCCTGAGCCTGACCTTTTGCCCGTTGAGATAAGCGAGGACTGGATACAGTACACAAGGGACAATATGCCTGAGCTGCCTGAGGCAAAGAGGGCTAGGTATGTAAGTGAGTATAACCTTTCCGAGTACGATGCCTCCGTGCTTACCTCCGACAGGGATATTGCAAGGGTATTTGAGGCGGTTGTTGCTATCTGCAACAATCCTCGTGAAGCCTGCAATATGGTGACAGGAGAAATGATGAAGCTTATGAGCGAAACTTCCACCCTGCCGGAAGAGCTTAATATTGATGCGGCTAAGATAGCGGCAATCGTGGATATGCTTACTTCCAACAAGATTAACAGGAATGTGGCAAAGGATGTTTTTGCCGAGGTATTTAAAAATGATGTTGACCCTGTTAAGTTTGTTGAGGAAAATTCTCTGGGTATGCTTAATGATGACAGTCTTGTTGAAAAGACCGTTGACGAGGTTCTTGCAGCCAACACCAAGAGTGTTGAAGACTACAAGGGCGGCAAGGAGAAAGCCTTTGGTTTCCTTGTGGGACAGACCATGAAGGCACTTAAGGGTAAGGCAGACCCTCAGACTGTAAACAAAATATTAAAGGAAAAATTAAAGTAAAAATCAAAGTAAAATCAAGGTGATTTTTTCGCCGCCGCAGGCAATTAACTATTGTTTTGCGGCGGTTTTTTATTTAATACATAATATTTATATGTTTAAATAAAACTGAGGTTAATTTCTTTTCCCTTAATCCCTTTGTGGGATTTAAGGGAAAAAATTGCTGCTCTTTGTTGCAAAGAACAACGAAAAAGTTTTTACTTTAATTTTTTCAAAAATCTATACCTTTCCCGATATTATAGGAAAATTTTAAAATAATAATTTTTTTGTTTACAAAAAAACTCAGATTGTCAAAAAACTTAAATTTAATCGAAATTTTGAAGTCTGCAACCACGTAACTTGCAACTAGCGTCGCAGACTTTAATCCGCAGGACGGGCTTTGCCCGTCCGAGGGTAT
>CALWRD010000016.1 GCA_944383875.1 uncultured Clostridia bacterium
AAAATCGTTGTCCATGAAGCGGTCAAAGGTGAGGACGGAAGCCGGGAACAGGAGGTAGAAATCTTCTACCGCTTTATCGGCAAAATTGATTAAATGACACCAATATTTTTAACTATGTGATACCGGGTTATCTGTCCCGGATGCAGAAGCAGTTATCAATATGGCTGCATTACTGGATATCCCTGTAAATAAACTTCTGGGAACAGATACAGGATATGACAATATTGATAACCTGACTGATGAGCTTGCTCGTTTGAATGATAAGCTTGCAAAGAAAAATCAGCATGAGGCGATGATAAAAAAAGCAGATAAAAAACGTGGAGCGATACTGCTGCTATCCTTTCTTTCCATGCTTATTTCTCTTGGTGTAGATAATCCCACTGTTTCCATAGTGCTGTCCGGTGCATGCATATTAACCGCAGTCACTATTCTGTATCGGAATTTGGCATTGATGACCGGCATAACCACAAATGACATGAGGTTAAAGGTTCTTCGCACAACAACTATATTTAATATGTGTATTCTGGTCTTATGCATCACACTTGCCGCACTTAAATCAGCAGGTATTGTAAGCCTGTCAGAAAACAGTGAAAAGTTATTTGCTATGTTTCTGATTGCAGGTATCATGACTTTTACAGGGATAGTTGCTCCTAAGCTGCCATTCACCAGGCACACAGGCTTAAGACTACCCTGGACAGTCCAGGATCAGGATACATGGAATATTGCACACAGCATTTTAGGAATTATATCCTTACCATTGGCACTGTTATATATAGCTTGTTGCCTGACTGTTGATTACTTTGAACAGATAACATTTGTTGCCATTATACTATGGGTTGGCATACCGGGTGTAATTTCCTATATTTTTTTCCTGAAAAAGATGTATTGCAAATTATAAAAATCAATTTACATTTGTTCCGAATGTGCTATCACAAAATGAATAAATTTTTATTCATTTGCCCAACTCCTTTTCTTTTTAGAGGCTTAATGTGATAGCCCATTTTTATACTGTTATTATCCTAATAAGCTTCACTGTCTATCATCTCCCTGAGACAGTTAAGGAAAGTACCTGCCGCCTTGGAAAAGACCTGATACTTTTTCCAGATAATAAATCCATGAGCCTCAAGGGCAGGAGAAAAGGAACGAAAACAAAGATTACTGCCCTCGGTGTTAATAAGCTTATCAAAGCAGAGGGCATATCCAAGCCCTTCATCCACCAGAATGGATGCATTAAGCACCAGATTATAGGTAGCGACAATATTCAGCTCTGATGTCTCCCGTTTCAGCCATTGCCCAAGATAGGAATCCTCACCCCTTTGATGAGAAACGATAAGGGGCTTATCCCACAAATCCTCCGGGATTATGCTTTCCTTTTCCGCAAGGGATGAATCCCTGCGCATAAGCACTCCCCAAGTATCCTTAACGGGAACAGGGATAGCCTCATACTTTTCCGAATCCACATTGCTGAAAAGCAACCCAAAATCGATCAGCCCCTTATCCAGTTGTTCCATCACCTGTTCCGCATTGCCGCTGGAGATATGATAGCGTATATCTGGATATTTTTTTTGTGTCTTTTTTGCTGTCCACGCAAAAAGCCTCATCACATCCGTTTCACCCGTACCGATAAAAACGTCTCCCACGACAGTCTCATCCGAGCAGCTAATTTCTTCCTCAGTCCGTTTCATAAGGGATAATATTTCCTCTGCCCGTTTGCGCAGGATCATACCTTCCTCCGTCAAAACCACCCTGCGCGAGCCCTTTGTGCCGCGGATAAGAAGCTGCTTTCCAAGCTCCTCCTCCATATTTTTAAGCTGTGTGGACAGGGCGGGCTGGGAGATATGCAGTGACTGCGCCGCCGCAGAAATGTTCTGCTCCCGTGCCACTGCCAGAAAATATTCCAATAATCTAAGTTCCATTACGCTCACCTCTTAACGCCAGTATAAGAGAAAATTCCATAAATGTCAATTATAGAAAGCAATAAATAATAAGTATTTGCTATTTATTCTTCCAAGAATTAAAATATACACAGAAAGAGAAACCATCACGCTGAAATAACATCGGCAAGGAAGAATGAATATGAATAAAGCAAAGAATAATAACCCTTACGCTTATACTGTGACGCAAAACCTTATAGATGCAGGCTGCTCCCACGAAATGGTAAAGCAATTTATGGAACTTCAGGGCAAGGAAGAGGAACAGCTTAACCTTCTTTCCTGTCACAGGAAAAAACTGCTTAAACAGCTTCATCTGGAAGAACATCGGATAGACTGTCTTGACTATCTGGTTTACCGTATGCAAAAAAACAATAATTATATATTGACTGGAGGTTTTCATAATGAAAACAATTCAAAATCAGACCTTTGATGAAGAGCGTGCCCTTTACGGCAGTAAAGATACAGCAGTTAAAAACTGTGCCTTTGACGGTCCCGCCGACGGCGAGAGTGCATTAAAGGAGTGTTCAAATATACAGGCGGAAAACTGCCTTTTCAACCTGCGATACCCCCTTTGGCACGTTCACGGACTTACTGTAAAAAATTCGGAAATGACGGAGCTTTGCAGGGCTGCCCTATGGTACTCCGACAATATTGTAATTGAGGATACCAAGCTTCACGGCATTAAAGCCCTCCGTGAGTGCTCGGATATTAAGATGAGGGGCTGTGATATTATCTCCCCCGAGTTCGGTTGGTCCGCACACAATATTAAAATGGCGGACTGCGACGCAGACAGCGAATATTTTATGATGCGTTCAACCGATTTACACTTTAACAATGTAAGGATGAAGGGTAAATACTCCTTCCAGTACATTGAGGACTCCCTGTTTGAAAACTGCACCTTTGATACAAAGGACGCCTTTTGGCATGCAAAGAATGTGATTGTGCGAAACAGCGTAGTCAAGGGTGAATACCTTGCATGGTACTGTAAAAATGTCACATTTGAAAACTGTAAAATAATCGGCACCCAGCCCCTGTGCTACTGCAAGGGACTTAAGCTTATAAACTGCGAAATGATTGACTGTGACCTTGCCTTTGAGCGCTCCGAGGTGGAGGCAACCATTACTACCCCTGTAGTCAGCATTAAAAATCCCCTTTCTGGACATATCTCTGTTCCATCTGTAGGAGAGATCATTCGGGATATTGATGAAGCAAAGGGCACTGTGGAGGTACAAAAAAAAGACTGCGTCTGTGCTTAAAAGGCGGTGGATCATATGGAAAAAATTATAATGCTGATGCTGGCTTTGAATACACTGCTGACAGGCTGTGAAAAGGATATGTCATCTAAAAACACAACGGAAATAACCTCGTCAGTCACAGCAGAAGCAGACACCTCAGCAGATGAAACACAGATAACAGAAAACAATGAGGAGGAAGAAGTCATAAAAATGAATGTACAGGTTGGCGGCAGAATCTTTACCGCCACCCTTGAGGATAACAGGGCAGTAGATGCCCTTGCGGAAATGATGGAAAATGCTCCTGTCACTATTGAGATGAATGACTACGCAGGCTTTGAAAAAGTGGGTTCACTGGGACAGAACCTGCCCGCAAGCAACAGTCAAACCACCGCCCAGCCCGGAGACATTGTTCTTTATCAGGGCAATCAGATAGTAATATTCTATGGCTCAAACTCATGGAGCTATACAAGGCTCGGCAGAATAGATGACCTGACAGGCTGGGAGGATGCCCTTGGCAGCGGGGACGTGACCGTAACCTTCTCCCTGGAGGAGTAATATATTAATTTACCCCATATATTACAAAGGAAAAATAGGCAGAACCATCCAATTTCAGCAAATCCCTGCTGAAAGATAAAAATAAATCTTACCAAAACCGCTGTGATAGGCTAAGCTAAAATCACAGCGGTTTTTCTTTTTTATCATTTATTCATAATTGCATTAAATCGGAGATTTATTCCTCCATCTGTCTGCGGATCCACTCCATCAGAATATCCACAATATATTTCTGCTGTTCCTCCGTCAGTTGAACTCCCGCTTTAATGCCGTGCCACTTTTCAAGACAGCCCCTGCAGCAGCATCCGCAGCCATGCTGGGCATAAAACACGGGATGCCCACGCATGGGAGTCTGCTTGCCGTCATTAGGTATAACCTCCGGTGCAAGACGCTTTCTGACAAAGTCCTCCGCATGACTTCTGATCACATCCATACCCTTATCACGAACATACTGCTTATCTTTTGGTTTTAATTTAAACCGACTGCGAAACGGTGAAGCCGAAATCCGTTCAAACAGGTCTTTTTTAAGCCATTCCTCATGGCTGAGACCTTGGGGCGTTTCTTCGGAGCTTTCATTCCCATAGGATGAGGCAAAAGTACCGCCGTCATAGTCAATACCCGCCTTTGTAGCCTGGCTTTGCTGAAACTTTCTTTCAATATGATATGTTCTGCTCTTCATCACAAATACCGTTCCGGTCTGTTTAAAATGAAAGGGCACGTGATATTTTATGCACTGTTCACGGGTTGACAAAATCCAGTCATAGTGACAAGGTCTTGCCTTATCCCCGGATTCTCCGCCACAGAGCACATACTCGATCTGACCGGAGGCAAGATATGGTTCAATATTGATAGGTTCAAGCATGGGCTCATGACAGATACGCTTATGACGAATGGGCAGACTTAAAAAAATCGGCAGCCTGTAATCTGCCATCTGCTGATTTTCCACCGTACAATACACGGAAACATTGGGGTAGCCGTCGCCCCAGTCCTTCGGAATACAGTCCATAAACCGATGAATACGCTTTGTGATAACAGCAAAGTCCAGCTCACTGCGCTCCCTCATCATCCGCCAGCAATCCTCTCTCCACTTATCAGCCTCCTCTATAAAGAAATCCGATGTCATACAAGTAAATACAGTACCGTCCTCGGGCTGCAGCTTATACTCCTTTTGTCTGTTCTTCTTTAATGGCAGATTAAAATCTCCGGTCTTTGCAACTATGCTCGCATCCTTGCCAACAGACTCGTCACGGCGATATACATAACAGTTTTGGCATCCCGGGCTGATCTTGTGACAGCCGTGCCATGGGTTCCAGATTGCCACAAGCAGCACCTCCTTAACTAAACTTAATTGAAAATTTTAAAAATAAATTTATCCCTGCGTAAAAAATTTATTTCTTTAGCACTGCGTTAAATGTCAGCCGTCAGCGAGCATAGCCAGGTAGCCGCAGCTTTAAGAAAGCTTTAGCAGATTCAAAAAATTATTTTCATATGTATCAATTAACTATATAATACTGATTCTGTCAGGCTCAACTTCACAGGGCAGACACAGAACATTAACCCCCGCCGTCTTTGCCTCTTCCAGTGCTGTGCCGAACTCAGGATGTGTATTGATATTCGGATACACCTCCGTAACCTTTGGCATTGCAATTACGAAAGCTATATAACACTCATAGCCCTCCTTTGCAGCCTCTGCAAGCTCCCTCAGGTGCTTTACACCCCTCTCCGTGGGAGCGTCGGGAAAATAACCCCTGCCCTCTATCTCCAATGTACAGCCTTTAACCTCAATAAATATTTTCCTTGAGCCGCATTCCAGATAAAAATCCACCCTTGAATTTCCAAATTTGCACTCAGGCTTTATAAGGCTTATATCCCTGAACACCGACCTGCCGCTCTCCAGCCACTCCTTAACCAGTACATTGGGAGCCTGACTGTCGATATTCACCCAGCCCAAAGACTTTTTATATACCGCAGTTAAATCATACTTGGTCTTTCTGCCCGGATTGTCAGACTTTGCAAGAACCACATCTGCCCCCGGTATAAGCAGCTCTTTGCACCTGCCTGTATTTTTTACATGAACAGTTTCCTCAGTTCCATCTATCATCACCTGCGCTATAAATCGGTTATGCCGGGAAATAAAGATACCCTTCACTGTATTGCTGTATATCAAAACCTTATCATCCTTTTCCGATATAATTTCTTCTTCTTTTATAACATTCTATATCATCCGGGCAAGAAACACAAGCAGACATTTTTCTTTTGCAAATACAAACTAAGTCCTGTAAATCGAACAGAACATATGATATAATCGAATTAACAAGAACCGTATACACCAAACAGATTTGCAAGAGAAAATATGAATACGTAAACAATTAACACTGAAAGACTTATTAATCGGCACAAACGGATAATTCATTACGGTTTGTAACCCCAACTTCCTATTTACAATGGATTAAACAAATTTTTACGGAGATGATGGGTGATGAAATGTCCTAAATGCGGAAAAGATATGCAGGCAGGTTTTCTTCAAACACAAAAGATGGTTGCATTTAACAAAACAAGGCACAAAATATCATTAAACCCCAAAGACGATGATGATGTTATGATTACGAGAAAAGCTCTGACAGGAACGGATTTTCAAGGCTTTATTTGTAAAGAATGCGGTTTGGTAGTATTTGATTATAAAAGCGGTATTTCACGCCTTTAACTTCCTATGTATAACCACCGCCCCGAAATTAAATAACAGGCAAAACCCACTGTTTACCGTTAATTACTCATCACGTGCCGTACCCGTCTATCATAAACCCGGCTTTAATGATGCAGACAGGAAATACCCGGCTGATGGTATGAGATATACACCTATGAAGGTTGAGAAATAAAATTTAAATTGCAAAACCGATAGATTGAAATTTATTACAGAGGATTCCATGAAAATAACATATAGAATTGCCCATATTGATGATATAGACACCATTTTTCAATTAGTTGAAAATGCCATAAAACAAATGGAACGTACCGGAATTTATCAATGGGATAGTAGTTATCCTACAAAAGAAGATTTTAATAATGATATTAAGAGAAACGAATTATATGTTGGCATAATCAACGATAAAATAGTGGTTGTATATACCTTAAATCAAGAATGTGATAAACAATACGAAAACGGAGAATGGAATTATTCCGGTGAAAAATATAAAGTAATTCATCGATTATGTGTTTCTCCTGATTTTCAAAATAAAGGAATTGCACGTGCAGCATTACTGCATATCGAAAATGAGCTGAGTATCCTCGGAATAAAAGCTATACGACTTGATGCTTTCTGTGCAAATTTGTATGCATTGAAATTATATTACAATAACGGTTATCATAAAGTAGGTACAGCTAATTGGCGAAAAGGTAGATTTTTTTTAATGGAGAAACTAATATAGATTTACGAGTAAAATGATAGAACAGGCAGGACTTGCGATTCAGCCGTATAATGAAAGGAATGGGAACAAGTGGACTCTCTTTTTGTAAAAAAAATTTGTATTGACTGGAGCCGTATTCCGGAAAGCAGTTATCTGCACGGTATCCAATCCCTGAAAGGAGTGGAGGAAATTCCTTTCAACAGTCCGGTAACTTATTTTGCGGGAGAAAACGGTACGGGAAAGTCCACCATATTGGAGGGGCTTGCAGTTGCTTATGGCTTTAACCCCGAAGGGGGAAGCAGAAACTATTCCTTTTCCACTTATGACTCCCATTCGGAGCTTTGGGATGCAATTACGGTTGCACGGGGAATAGGGAAAAATCATTGGGGATATTTTCTCAGAGCAGAAAGTTTTTATAACGTTGCAACAAAAGAAACAGAGTACGCAGACGGCAATCATCCCTCCATGAGACTGCACGAGATGTCCCACGGCGAAAGCTTTCTGACAATTATGCAAAGCAAATTATCTTCCGCAGGATTATATATCCTTGATGAACCGGAAGCCGCCCTGTCTCCCCAAAGGCAGCTGACCCTTCTGGTGGAAATGCAAAGAGCTGTAAAGGCTGGGGCACAATTTATCATTGCCAGTCATTCCCCCATCATCCTAGGCTATCCTGGAGCGGATATTATTTCTTTTGACAGCGGTAAACTGCATTTTGTAAAATATGAAGAAACAGAAAGCTATCAGGTAACGGAAATGTTTATTAATAACAGAGAATATTTGTTAAGGAGACTTTTGGAGACATAATTATGTGCTCAAATTTTACTTGCACTCCAAACAAAAGGAATCGTTCCATATAATCAAATAAGTAAAGCGAAATTATTGATTTTATTAATCCATACGGTAGAACCATAAATATCCGACACCATAATTACTTCATTTTTTGACAAATCCCCATTTACCAACCATGCGAAACCACCGCTGAAAGGAGGCGAACCGAGGTATGAAAGAGCGAAAATACATTGCAATAGACCTGAAGTCCTTTTATGCTTCGGTGGAATGTCGTGAGCGTGGACTTGACCCTATGGACACAAACCTTGTGGTGGCAGACGAGAGCCGCACTGACAAGACCATATGTCTTGCGGTGACTCCTTCCCTTAAGTCCTACGGCATATCGGGACGATGCAGGCTATTTGAGGTACGTCAAAGGGTAAGGGATGCAAATGCGGGGCGGCGGCACGACGCACCGATGCACAGGCTTACAGGCTCGTCATACTTCAAATCCAAACTTGCCGCCTCACCGGAGCTTGCCGTTGACTTCATCATTGCACCGCCCCGCATGGCGTATTACATGGAGTACAGTACCAAAATCTACAACATTTACCTTAAATACATTGCTCCGGAGGACATTATAGTCTATTCCATTGACGAGGTATTTATGGATGTAACGGATTATCTTAATACCTATCACCTCACCCCCCGTGAACTGGCGATGAAGATCATACTGGATGTGCTGGAAACAACCGGTATCACCGCAACCGCAGGCATCGGCACCAATCTGTATCTTTGCAAGGTGGCAATGGACATTGAGGCAAAGCATATACCGGCAGACGAAAACGGGGTGTGCATTGCGGAACTGGATGAAATGAGCTACCGCCGCAGTCTATGGTCACATCAGCCCCTTACAGACTTCTGGCGGGTGGGCAGAGGTTATGCCAAAAAACTGGAGGAGCATGGTATGTTCACCATGGGGGATGTGGCACGCTGTTCGGTAACTGACGAAGATCTGCTTTACAAACTCTTCGGAAAAAATGCGGAGCTTTTGATTGACCATGCATGGGGCTGGGAGCCTTGCACCATAGCGGATGTTAAGGCATACAAACCAAGCACCAACAGCATAAGCTCCGGTCAGGTGCTGTCCTGTCCCTATGAGGCGGAAAAGGCAAAGCTTGTACTGCGGGAAATGGCTGACCTTCTTGCCCTGGATCTTGTGGATAAGGGACTTGTAACAGACCAGATCGTTATCACCGTAGGCTATGATATTGAGAACCTTACCGACCCAAAGCACAGAAAAAATTATCACGGGAAAGTAGTAACTGACCGCTACGGACGGCGGATTCCCAAGCATGCCCACGGCACCATCAATCTTGAAAAATACACATCCTCCTCAAAACAAATTACAAACGCCGTATCGGAGCTGTTTGACAATATTGTCAACAAAGACCTTCTTGTCCGCAGAATGAATGTTACCGCAAACCACGTGATTGGCAAAAAATCCCTGCCGAAGAAAGGGACAATGCCCCAGCAGCTTGACCTTTTCACGGATTATGCCGCCCTTAAGGCTAAGCGGGAACAAGAGGAAAAGGAGCTGGAACGGGAAAAGAGAATGCAGGAGGCTATGCTGACCATAAAGAAAAAGTTTGGAAAAAATGCAATACTGAAGGGTATGAACCTTGAAGAGGGTGCAACAGCAAAGGATCGCAACTCACAGATAGGAGGACATAAGGCATGAAAGGAAAATACAATGATATTATTGACCTTCCCCACCATGTTTCAACAAAAAGACCTCGGATGTCCATGCAGGACAGGGCAGCGCAGTTTTCCCCCTTTGCCGCCCTTACAGGCTATGATGCGGCTGTCAAAGAAGCTGCAAGGCTGACCGACAGCCGAACAGAGCTTAGCGATGATGAACTGTCGATACTTAACATAAAGTTTCAGATTCTTCTTGATCACTTAAGGGAAAAACCAAATGTCAGCTTTACCTACTTCAAGCCCGATGAGAAGAAATCCGGCGGAAAGTATGTTACCCTGAGAGGCATAGTCAAAAAGGCGGATACCTTTAAAAGACTGGTTGTAATGCAGGACGATACCGGAATACCTATGGATGATATTCTGGATATTGAGGGAGAGATATTTGAATCATTACAGTGACAACTGTTTTCGGCGGCATATGCTGTCTCCATATCCTGCTGTTTTATCTTTATATTTTTCATAATTCTTAAGTAAAACAATATATATTATTTTATAAAGATTGACTGCTCAAAATAATTAATATATAATCTACCCATAACACCCGCTAATTAGGGACCGGACTGTGATAAAAACACAAAATATCTTTATAAGCGTCGCATATATATACAACAGACAACGTAAGGAGGCTGTTAAATGTCGGTACAAAAAAGGAAAAAGGCACAGGTAGAACAAAATTTATGTGTTGCCTGCGGATGCTGTGCAAAAGTATGCCCCATAAATGCAATTAATGTATATAAGGGTTTGTATGCCGCCGTGGATGCAAATAAATGTGTAGGCTGCGGAAAATGTGCAAAGGAATGTCCCGCAAGCGTCATTATAATCAAGGAGGCTGCCCTATGAATAAGAAGGCAAAGAAATGGTATGATTATCTTTGGATTGTGTCGCTAACCTATTTGATTCTGGGTTTCTTTAATATTCTGTTTGCATGGTTGGGACTTTTATGTTTTTTCATCCCTCTTATTATTTCCGTTGCTTTCGGCAATAAGGGATATTGTAACCGTTACTGTGGGCGTGGGCAGTTGTTTGGTTTACTGGGCGGACGTTTCGGACTTTCAAGAAAAAAGGATATTCCGAAATGGATGAAATCCAAATGGTTTCGCTTCGGTTTTTTGATATTCTTTTTTATAATGTTTTTCCAGATGCTTTGGAATACATGGCTGGTTTTTTCAGGAGCACGAGATTTAAATCAAGTGACCACCCTGCTGTGGACATTTAAGGTTCCTTGGCATTGGGCATACCATGGGACCATATTGCATCCGGCTGTGGCTCAATTTGCATTCGGATTTTACAGTATAATGCTTACATCTACAATACTGGGGTTGATTACCATGGTTATTTTTAAACCCCGCAGTTGGTGTGTTTATTGCCCAATGGGAACTATGACCCAGCTTATTTGTAAGGCAAAATCAGCTATAGATGACCAAAGGAACAATAAACAAACGGAGGATTTGTATGAAAGCTTTGAAAAACAAGATGGCATTTAAATGGCTGTTATTTTTACTTATCTTTCTTACAGCCTGCAGTCAGCCTGTTAAAGAGGAAAAAATCAATTATCGTCAAATTTCCATAGAAGAGGCAAAATCTCTGATGGAATCAGAGGAAAACTACATCATTCTGGATGTGCGCACCAAAGAAGAATATGAAGAGAAACATATACCAGGCGCAGTCCTTGTTCCCAACGAAATCATCGGTGATGAGGAAATACCCGAATTGCCCGATAAAAACCAAATGATTTTGATATACTGCCGCAGCGGAAACAGAAGTAAGCAGGCGGCAGAAAAACTGGCTGCCCTCGGGTATACAAATATCTTTGAATTCGGCGGGATAAATGACTGGACCGGAGAGGTCGTCAGCGGAGCTGAGTAAAATCAGTCCACATAGTTTTAATGATTTTATGCTTTCGATACTTAATTTCAGATTTTATAATATTTGTGTTCTTTGTCAACCGGTGCGGTTTTGACCTGATTGACTTAAACATCTGAACTTACAGTGTGTATTTTTGCTGATACAATTATGCACACTGTTTTTCTATGTAAATCATCCTGCGTATAATAAGTGTTTTGCTTCTACAGCGATAAAAACTTCTACAGCAAAATGCAAAAATTTATTCCTTAATTGAGGATTTCTCCACATTAAATTCACAATTCCGTGATATAATCTGATTGGTGATTGCTTATGAAGAATATATTAATAGTAGAGGACGAGCCGGATATCCAGGAGCTGCTTTGCGCCTACCTGCAGGATGCAGGATACGGCACTGCGGTGGCAGGGGATGGAGTAACGGCTTTGAGTATGTTTCAGGCTCAGTCCTTTGACCTTGTTTTACTTGACATTATGCTGCCGAAGATAGACGGCTTCGGAGTATGCGAGCTGATACGCAGACAGTCGCAAATCCCTGTTTTATTCCTGTCGGCTCTGGATGGAGAGGCGGAACAGCTGAAGGGCTTTGGACTGAATGCCGACGACTATGTGACAAAACCCTTTTCCATGCCCATACTTTTGGAAAAGATACGTGTTGTACTCCGCAGAGGCGGCGGAACAAGCGAAAACAACCGTCTGCATTACCGTGATCTGGTAATGGACACAGACACAAGAGAGGTCTTTTCAGACGGTCGTCTGCTGGAACTGACCGCCAAGGAGTTTGAACTGCTGCATACCTTTCTTGCCTTCCCGGGACGGGTATTCACCAGAGAGATGCTGCTTGCAAGGCTGTGGGGTTACGACTTTTTCGGAGATGAGCGTGTGGTGGACAGCCATATTAAAAATCTCCGCCATAAGCTTAGGGGGGAATATATTGAAACAGTAAGGGGTGTGGGTTATCGTGCTGCAAAGGAAGATCAGTGAAAGCCTTACCGCCCGTATATTTTTAATCACCTCCCTTATACTGCTCTGCGCAGGTATTGTCACCTTCGGACTGGTTGCATGGGCTACCCCCGGCATATACACCTCGGTGGTCACCGAAGATCTGCAAAGACAGACAGACACCCTTGTTAAACAGCTCAGTAAAACGGATTTTAATGACTGTGGTCCTGTTCTGGACGACTTTATCTTAAACTCCCGGGCAGATGTTATGCTGCTGACTTCAAAGGGAGAGCTTGCGGATACAGGCTCCGAATTATCCATGCAACCGGCATATGGAGATGAAAGCATCAGTATATCCACTGATAATTCGGGTAAGGGAAATGATATTTCCGTCACATGGGGCATATCCAAGGACAGGGAGAATACAACAACTCTTGCCACCCTGCAACAGTATGCCATTGTTTCCAACGTATCCTTTGCAGACCGAAATGAGATATACAGCCTTTATGTAACACCCCATACAGAGGAAGAAAATCCTGCGGTTCGTGCCCTGATGCGGATGTCGCCGTGGATTTTATTGGTGCTGCTTATATTTTCCCTGTTGTGCGCATTAATTTACTCAAGATATATTACCCGTCCCATTCTCCGCATAAACTGCATTGCAAAACGGATGTCGGAGCTTGATTTTAATTGGAATTGCAAGGAAGGGCGGCGAGATGAGATCGGTACTCTGGGTAAAAGTCTTAATGAACTGTCAGGGCGGCTGTCTGCCGCCCTGAGGGCGCTTGAACCCGCCAATCCATCCTTGAAGGGCGCGGGGGAACGGGAACGAGCGCTTGCTCCCAGGAGGAGGGGATTTTTGCCAGCAGCCTCCCACGAGCCG
>CALWRD010000017.1 GCA_944383875.1 uncultured Clostridia bacterium
CTACACCGATGTCGCCTGCAGGTACGTCTGTATCAGCACCAATGTGTCTGTAAAGCTCAGTCATAAAGCTCTGGCAGAATCTCATAACCTCGTTATCGCTCTTGCCCTTAGGGTCGAAGTCGGAACCACCCTTACCGCCGCCGATAGGAAGACCTGTAAGGCTGTTCTTAAAGATCTGCTCGAAACCGAGGAACTTGATGATACCAAGATTTACTGATGGATGGAATCTGAGACCACCCTTGTAAGGTCCTATAGCAGAGTTAAACTGTACTCTGAAACCTCTGTTTACCTGTACCTTGCCGTTGTCGTCGATCCAAGGTACTCTGAACATAATCTGTCTCTCAGGCTCAACAAGCCTTTCAAGTAAAGCTGCCTCCTGGAACTGAGGGTTTGCATCAATAACAGGCTTGAGGCTGGTAAGTACCTCTGTAGCTGCCTGATGGAACTCAGGCTGTGCAGGATTTTTTGCGATTAAGTCGCTTAAAACCTTATCAACATAATTCATAATAAGCTTCCTCCTTGTTGTGTGCAAAATACTATGTCGCATTTTACTTATGTTATATGTTTGTATGCAGTGTGAAATCCGTACCCGCAAAAAAAGACAGCGAAAATGAGACCTCCACTGTCAAACAGACTGCCTCATTGCAGAAGGGTTGCGATAACTGCATCTTGATGTAAATTATACCGTCAGCAAATAAACTTGTCAACAAATTTTAGTTGAAAAATAACCAAAACATAAAAATTTTGTTAGTTTTACACAAATTAATGTAATTTTTTTATACAAAACAACTTTTTTAGGTTCCTGACATATATAAATTTATCCCCTGCAAAATTCTTTTTCCATTGACAAATAACTTTTTTCTTATTATAATCAAAGTACAAAAGCTATGAGGGAGTAGCGGTACAGGAATGTATGGTAAATTCGGCATCACGGCGCTATGCGTCCGGGTTTACCTTAAACAGCAAGACTCATGCACGGTTATACACGTGCGTGAGTCTTTTTTACTCCCGGGCTGTCTTAAGTCCTGTCCGCATTACAGGGCTTAAGACAGCCTGACATACTTGAATACGCAGCCCTTGCCTTTAAGGGAGGCGCTTATACAGTTTTTACCCTAACCCCTACTGTCCAAGTATGTTAAGGCTGTGCAAGCGGGTCTTGATTGCCCATTTTATACCCGTTTGTACATAAGCCCCGATATGCTCTGTATTCAGCACACAACAAGCCTGTTGTATGTTGAAACATGGCATATCGGGGCTTTTTGTTCAGAGTATTTCATTTTCCGCCTTGGCTTTTAACCTTGCCCAGCGACTGTCAACCTCATTCTGAACCCTTTCGAGAATATCCGAATACTTTTCAAGGGTAAGGTGCTTTGTCCTACCCATCATCTTAAACCACTCACCTACATTTATCTTTTCATTTTTAAGCTCCGGATTGTAATTAAGCTTTGTCACCGAATTTTCCACCTCATAAAGGGGATGATAGCAGCATTTTACGGCAGCGTCAATTACACTGCGCTCATAACGAGGATTGTCGTTCCAGTTAAGAGGACAAGAAGAGATTGCCTTGATATAGGCAAGTCCCCTTTCCTTTGCGTACTGCTGTGCCTTTGATGCCTTTCTGATAAAATCGGCAGAATTACTTTCAGCACAGGTGGCAACATAGGGTATGCCTGCGGCAGCGAATATCTGAGGGTTATCCTTATGGAAGAAGCTCTTACCCGATTCATTTTTGCCGATATGACTTGTTGCGCTTTTTGCACCCATAGGTGTTGAGTAACTTAACTGATAACCCGTATTCATATATCCCCCGTTGTCATATTCAAAAATTATCATATGATGATTACGGAAAGCCGCTCCAAGGGCACTGCCGAGACCTATATCAAGTCCGCCGTCACCGCTAACCATAATAAAGGTTATATCTCTGTCGGGAAGTTCACCTCGCCTGATACGTTCACGGCACATTTCAGCCAAACCAGAAAGGGTAGCGGCACCGTTTTGGAAAAGATTGTGCACATAGTTTACCGTAAAAGCCGTCTTAGGATATGAAGTGGTAACCACCATACCGCAGCCCGTCTGAAAAAGCAGCACCACATTGCCCTCAATGCCCTTTAAAAGCAGGTTGACGTTTACAGGTATTCCGCATCCTGGGCAGGCTCCGTGCCCTGCCTGTAAACGTCTTGGCATCAGGGCTGAATTTTTAACGTTTTTTGTATGTTCCACGGCGGCATTTTTACTGGTAACGCTTTCAAAATACCTCTTTTCGCCCTTATTACCTGAACCCTTGTATATACCGTAATATTCAAATCTGTCCGCCGCCTCATCAAATCCTGACAAAAGCATCCTTTCCGCATCTTCGGGATAAAGCTCCAGACCGCCCAAGCCGTAAATTTTTGTAATCACCTTTGCCTTTATATCAAAATCCTTAAGTGCCGCCTTAAGTTCCGTGCTCATATTTCCGCCACCGGAGCCGTAACTGTCCTGCCTGTCGGCTGCCACAATAACCTTTGCGTTTTTAACCATATCCGCAAGCTCCTCGCCGAAATAGGGTCTTAAGCTGTGCATACATACCACACCAACCTTTTTACCCTGTGTGCGAAGTCTGTCAACCGCCTCGGCTGCCGTATCAAAGGAAGAACCCAGAATAAACAAAATTACTTCAGCATCATCACAGCAATAGCCTTCCACGGGAGAGTAACTTCTGCCGCTAAGGACTGCGTACTCCTTAAAAAGATTTTTAATTTCTCTTTTTGCCTGCTCCATGGCAAGGTTAAGCTGATATTTGTTGTTCATCAGATCAGGCTCATTCATATATGAGCCGATGGTAACGGGATTGTCCGGGTCAAGGGCTGTAACCTCCGCCCTGTATTCGCCCACAAACGCCTTAACTTTATCATCTTCCAGCACATCAATCACACGCTTTTGATGAGAGGTAAAAAACCCGTCGTAGGCAACGATAACAGGCAGTCTGACGCTTTCCCCAAGGCGTGGAGCAATAATGTTAAAGTCGTATACCTCCATAGCGTTATTGGCAAAGAGTATGATCCATCCGCAGTTAAGGGCATACATAATATCGCTGTGGTCGCCCTTAATGGAAAGGGGACCCGATACAGTCCTGCAAGCCACATTCATAACCATGGGCAGTCTGGTTCCCGACTGTACGGGCAGCTGTTCCAGCGCATAGAGCAGTCCGTTTGCACTGGTGGCATTGATCACTCTGCCCCCACCTGCGCTTGCACCGTAGCATATGCCTGCGGCACTGTGTTCACCCTCCGCCGCTATCAGCACCGTATTGCTTTCACCCTCACTTACCATAAGGTCGATATTCTCCGCCACCTGTGTTGAGGGGGTAATGGGATAATAGCCCATAATATGATAGTTTATCTGCTTTGCGGCATAGGCTGCCGCCTCGTTGCCGCTTTTAAATACACGCTTCATTCTACCTCTCCTCGCTCCTTACCGTTGACTCTCCCGTGACTATTCCGTCCGCACCCACATCATCAAAGGCAAAGGACTTATCCAGAAGATGCAGGCAGCCAATGTTATGCCCCATAACATCAAAATCCGCCTCTCTCATAGGTTCAAGGGCACTTGTGGGACAAACCTCCACACAGCGCAGACAGCCCTTACAGTGATAGTAATCAATACCCATATTAACGGGAGAGGGCTTGCCCTTGTACTCACCCTCCACGAACTGAAACACCATATCGGGGCAGGTAGTATCGCAAAGTCCGCAGTTAATGCACCTGTCCTTGTAGAATACAGGGATATAACCCTCACGGGAGCTGTCAAGCCTGTTTGTGACAGTACTGCCGAAAACAGGATTAACGCCTCCAAGGGGTGCATTATCCCATCCCCACGCCCTTTTAACTTCCTTATACTCAAGATAGGGATATTTTCCGTCATCGGGTACGTCGTACCTTACAGCATTTTCATAGCCGTAGTCTATGCCACGGAGGTTAGCCTCCAGTACTTCGGGATATTTTTTTCCCAGGGTATCTTTTACCGCAGCCTTGACCGCATCCGGATCCACCTCTTTCTTTGCGGCGCACAAGGCTCCGAGCATAACCATATTTACCCTTGTCTTAAGCTCCACGGCAGTGCCGAGAGCATCAATAACATAGAGGGTACA
>CALWRD010000018.1 GCA_944383875.1 uncultured Clostridia bacterium
CCTCCATCAGATGCTTCTCTTTCCTGTATAGCCTTTATTTTTGCTGCAATCTCCTTAAGCGGTCTTGATACCTTAATCATACCATCATCCCTGAGAAATCGCTTGATTTCTCCCATAATCATCGGCACGGCATAGGTAGAAAACCTTACGTCATAACTGAAATCAAACTTTTTAATGGATTTAATAAGTCCTATTGCACCTATTTGATATAAGTCCTCCGCTTCCACACCCCTGTTCAAAAAACGTCGGACAACGCTCCATATCAGCCCCGAATTTTCTCGCACCAACTCATCGGCAGCCCCACTGTCGCCGTCAGCAGCAGCCTTTATCATCTCCATAGTTCTATCCATACGCAGTACCTCACAGCTTAAGCCTTTTAAGCATTTTTACGGTAGTGCCTTTCCCCTTTTCGGAAATAACTTCAACCTCATCCATAAATGCCTCCATAACGGTAAAGCCCATACCGGAACGTTCAAGCTCCGGCTTTGAAGTATAAAGGGGCTTTTTTGCAAGCTGAATATCATCAATTCCGCAGCCTTCATCACTAACTTCTATGTACACAACATTATCCTCATACCTGCAATTAAGCTCCACATTTCCCTCGGCCGACTCGTAACCATGGATAATGGCATTTGTCACAGCTTCGGAAACAGCAGTCTTAATATCTGCCATATCCGTGACTTTAGGATCCAGCGGCAGCAAAAAAGCTGCTACACACACCCTTGCAAACACTTCATTTTCCGATAACGGCTTAAACTCAAGCCGCATTTCATTAGTCAATTAAATAACCTCCTTTTTAACATTAACGGCATTAACCGCAGCCTCAACCGTAGGATAACGCTTAATAATTTTATTAAGACCCGATAATTCAAAAATTCGTTCTATAACCGGGCTGACTCCCACGGCATATACGCTTCCCCCATTAATACAAACCTGCTTATATCTGCCTATAAGCATACCTATACCTGCGCTGTCCATAAAATACAGCTCACTGAAGTCAAAAATAATGTCTCGGCATAACTTTGAGGAATACTCATGCATAATGTCATTTTTTATCTCTGCCGCACTGTGGTGATCAAGCTCACCCCGAAGATTAACTATTAGCACATCACCCGCAACACGTAATTTTAAATCCATAATATGCCTCCTGTTTTCCATAATTTTCCATATAATAATCATACATCTCTTTTGGATTAAAATCAACAAACTTAGTACAACAAATTTTTACATTTACTCTTTACTTTTTTTGAAAATATGTTACAATAATATCATAAACTTTCGAAAGGAGACCGAACACCTTGGAAGAACTTACTAAATCCCAACAAAAGGTTTATGACTTTATAAAACAGGAAATACGCAGAACAGGTATGCCCCCTTCTATAAGAGAAATTATGAATGCAACCGAATTTCATTCTACATCTTCGGTGCATCTTCACCTTAACTCACTCGAACGTAAGGGCTATATTGAACGCCCCAAGGCTAAAAACCGCTGCATACGTGTATTGGAGGAGGGTTTTTACAACAATACGGAGGAAAGTGCATCCAATGATAACGAAACGGAATATACCAATGTTCCCATTATAGGTACCGTTTCAGCAGGCTTGCCTATATTGGCGAATGAAAATATTGATGGCTATTTTCCTATCCCTGTAAGCTTTCTGCCCAACAATAAAACATTTATGCTTCGTATACGAGGAAACAGCATGATAAATGCAGGTATTTTTAACAATGATCTTGTGCTTGTCAATCAACAGCCTGTTGCCGAAAACAATGATATAGTTATTGCTCTGCTTGATGATTCTGCAACCTGCAAGCGTTTTTTCCGTGAAAAAGACTATATTCGCTTACAGCCTGAAAATGATGATTATGAGCCAATTATTGTGCGCAATGTTAAAATACTCGGTAAAGTAATAGGCTTATTTAGGACGTTGAAATAATGGATTTTTTAAATCATCTTGTAAGAAAATCAGATATTTCCAAATACGAAACAGAGTATTTTAACTATAAACCATCTCCCAAAAGACCTCGCAGAAAAAAAACAGAGAATATTACTGTCGACTATATAAGCCTTAATGATTCACCGATTGTATCGAATTATGTAGTATTTGACCTTGAAACTACGGGGCTTAACGCCGATGTAAACGCTATTGTGGAAATAGGTGCGGTCAAAGTTGAAAACAACATGGTTACAGATCGTTTTTCTTCCTTAATTAATCCAAAACAGTATATACCCGCATATCTTGCAAATAAGATTCATATTTCAAATGTAATGGTGCAAGACAAGCCCACTATTGACGTGGTTTTACCATACTTTATCGAATTTATCGAAAATTTGCCCCTTGTGGCACACAATGCTTCATTTGATATGAGTTTTTTACTGAAAAATTGTTTAAGGCAGAATATTAACATAGATAATGCCGTAATTGATACACTATATCTCAGCAGGCATTATTTAAAAGAATGTAAAAGACATAATCTTGCATATTTGACAAGTTACTTTAACGTTGAACTGAACAACGCTCACAGAGCATATTATGATGCAAGGGCAACGCAGCAAATATTTGAAATAATAAAAGATCATATATCAGCTGAAACGTGAAATTAATTTATCAACAAAAGCCCCTGTGTTTATAAAAAATAAAACGACCTCCGACAGCCAGACCAAAAACCTGTCTGTCGGAGGTCGTTTGTTTAATGTCATAATATAATTTTAATCAAAACTTTTCGGCTTTTCCAAAAAGCCAGATCCGCCACCCCAATTGCTTTCTTTTTGTCCACAATTAAAATCAATCAAGTTGTCAGCTTGCTGAACTTACTGAACTTGAACTTAAAAGATAAGGCTTTTCAAAAGTAAATGTAAGCAAATCGTAGTTTGCTGCGTTATCCTCTACATCCTTTTCGGCAGAAAGTATACCAAGCTTTGCTTGATTAACCTCATATTCTGTAGACATACCTGCGTTGTAACTGGCTACAACAGAGTTGTAATCATCTTTTGCCTGCTCAACCGCACGCAAAAGGGATTTATTGTTTTCCTCAAGCTGCTTGATGTTGTTATATGCAGTCCTTATATTTTGCTCCAAAGTATCTTTGCCGTCTTCAAGATTTCTCTTTGCTGTGTTAAGCTCATTTCTGACGCTTATTTCACTCTCACTGTCATAGGCTGCATTGGTTCTTTCCTTGTATTCGGCAAGAGTAACGTTACTTTGCAACGTCTTGATACTTGGATCAATTTCCCTCTGACGAATTATATACTGTTCAAGATCAATATCCTCAAGTGCGTCAAAAGTTACATCACTTTCAACATATACGTCTTGGTTTGCATCTAATCCAAGTAAATTATTAAGTGCTTGCTTCTGAGTCTGTAAATTCAGCTTAAGCACCTCAAGGCTGCTCTCATTTTGCATTTGAGCAGTCTTTGCACTCTCTAAGTTATAATCACTTTCATAGCCAAGCTTATTCTTAAGCTCAAGATTTTCAATGTTTTGCTTGCCAAGTGCCACATTAGCATCAAGAAGTTCAATTTGTCTCTGAGTATTCTTAATATTATTGATATAGCTCTTTAATGCAAGCTCCACACCGTCACGCACCATTTGCTCATTTACATCTATCATCTGCTTTTGTATCTCAATATTTTTCAAGTTTCTGGCAGCTTCAATGGTACTTTCTATATTATCCTGTACGGCAAGCTGTGCGGCAAGCACCTCATTTGTCTGCTCGCTTAAGTCAAAAAGATTGCTGTTAAGCTGACTTCCCTGTTGATCCAAAGACCAAAGCAAGTCACCTATATCATCTCTTGCCTCATCAAGATAATCAACCGAATCCTCTATATCCTTCAGACTGGAACTCTTGTCAACAGCCATCTGCAGCGCCTCATCATATGTATACACTGTGGTATTGTCGGTAATATCCGGTGTTACATCAAGCATGGTATATTCGGTATTGCCTGTATTTATGCTTACTTTGCTGCCAGCCTGATCCCACTCGATATCATATCCCAAAGCATCGCTTACAAACCTTATCGGTACATACACACGCCCCTCAACAGTAACACAGGGGGTAGGAAGCTTAACAGCCTCCCCATCTACATAGGCTTTGCTTGTATTGACATAAAGCTCAATAGTTTTACCATCCTTTTTTGCAGTAACACATCTGTCATAGCTGTCCCAATCAACTTCGGCTCCCAAAAGCTCAAATACCTCCCTCATACCAAGGAGGTTGTAACCATTGCGATTTATAACAGTGCCGGCATCAGCCTCAACAAGTCCGTCAACTTCAAACCTGACATTTGCAGCCATTGCGGGAACACTTTGTGTAATCAGAGCCGAGGTTAAAAATATAGCAACTAATCTCTTTTTCATATAACCCATCCTTTTTAAATATAGTTTTACGATAAAACTATTATACTATAAAATTATTTTTAGTTCAAGTCCTTTTATCTTTCCTTAATATAAACGTCATTTTTTATTAAAAGTTTTTGCAAATCCAAAATTTTTTTGGATACTTTTGCTCCGTATAAGCGACATCAATGTTCCAATCAGAAGTTTTCAACAGAGCTAAAACCGTCTTCGGTACGTAAAAAGCACTTTTACTTCGTAAAAGCCACACTCCGTGTGTCCGGATTACTTTTTTCCGGTGCACAAAAAGCACTTTTACTTC
>CALWRD010000019.1 GCA_944383875.1 uncultured Clostridia bacterium
CCGTCTTTTAGTACGGGTTTTTCCTTTATGAAAGCCGCAATTATCATACCTAATATAATTGCAAATACGGGACCGCCAACCACCGGAAAAATTTTACCCAGAAGAAGGCAGGGTATTCCGAGTATCAGGCAAAGTAAAAGACCCGGGGCAATTTTTTTTATGTTGTCCATTGTGATGTTATCTCCTTTTCTTTATTTATGTCAGTTAAATTTTACCATAGAGAAAACCAAATGTAAAATTATTATTCTTTATTTATCAATAACTTTGCGTTATACTAAAAAAGAGGTGATATTATGCTGGACATTAAAACGGAAACTTTTCTTTGCGTATGCAAACATATGAATTATACAAAGGCGGCAAAAGAGCTGAACATTACTCAGCCCGCCGTATCAAAGCACATACATATGCTTGAGGATTACTACGGAACAAGGCTTTTTGTCTATGAGGGAAGAACCTTGAGGCTTACACCGGCAGGGGAGGAGCTGAGGCGTGGGGCGCTTACCGTTATGCACGACCAGCGGGAATTGTATAAGCGTATATCTTCCATAAATGAGCATAAGAACAGTCTTAAATTCGGTGCAACAAGAACCGCAGGAGATTTTGTCCTGCCCGATTTTTTGTGCAGATATATGAAGGAAAATAAGGACGCCGATATTTCAATGGTTATTGACAATACCTATAGTCTACTTGAAAAGCTTGACAGCGGTGATATTGATTTTGCACTTGTGGAAGGGTACTTTCCCAAAAATGAATATGATTACAGGGTATATTCATCTGAAGAGTTTGTTGGACTTGGCTATAAAAAAATGCCGCCCCTTGACGGCATAGACGGGCTTTTTTCAAACCGTCTTATAATCCGTGAGGGCGGCAGCGGCGGCAGGGAAATACTTGAACAGTTCCTGCATAGCCGTAATTATTCCATATATGATTTTAATGCCATAACGGAAATTAACAGTATACATACTATTTTAAAGCTCACCGCAGCAGGCTGCGGAATAAGTTTTATGTACAGGCGTGCAGCGGAGGAATATATAAGAAACGGACTTATATATCCCATTGAAATAAAGGGCTGCCGCATAACTCACGACTTTTGTTTTATCTGGCGCAAAGGCAGTATTTATTCCTCCGATTATCTTGAGGTTTTTAACAAAATCAATATGGGGAACAATGATCCTTTGCGGTCAAATAAATAGCCGTTATATTTGAATATATACTGCCTTTGTATCTTTAAGGCATACGGTCTGTTGGGTTGTCAAAAGACGCTGCCTCCGCCGATATTTCCGCTGCGGCTTCGGATGTGCCTTCCAAATTGTTTTCCGTATCTGTTTGGGCTGTACAGGCGGAAAGCAATACCCCCATTACCAGTACGGCTGCCGACAATATTATCCTTGTCATACAATCTCCTCCTCTTAACCTCTGAGGAATCCTTCGATTATCTTCTTTTCGGCTTCCTCATCGTCCAAGCCCAATGTTTTGAGCTTTATTATCTGTTCTCCGGCTATTTTGCCTATTGCTGCCTCGTGTATAAGGGAGGCGTCTATGTCTCCGGCAAACAGTTCAGGTGCGGCGTTTACCCTGCCGTTGCCCACCAGGATGGCATCACACTCACTATGCCCGGTGCAGCGGCAGTTGCCCTTTATTACAGAATGATAGTCCTGATATGACTCGCCCTTTGCAACGGAACGGGATACAAGGTCAACTCCCGAATCTTCTCCGTTCATTTCCACATTAAACTCCGTTTTGGCGGTTTCGTTGCCGTCTGTCATCAGTCTTTCGTGGATAATCAGTTTGGCTCTTGCACCAAGCTTTGCGTTTGTTTTGCGTGTTGTGCTGTCAACGCCGCTTATCTGTATGGTATCCATTTCAAGTACCGCATCATCATCAAGCTCACAGTCGGTTACGGGGTCAATCCTTTTAAGTCCCTTTCCCGTACCTGTGCCTATGTGTTTTTCCTTATACAGTACGTGTGAACCCTTGCCAAGGAAAAAGCGGTGTATACCGTTATGCCTTGCGTCATGCCCGTCATCCGTATGCACTCCGCAGCCGGCAACTACCGTTACATCAGCCCCCGGTTCAACAAAAAAGTCGTTGTATACCAGGTCGTCAATATCTCCGTGTGTAACGCAGGCGGGGATATATACGGTTTCTCCCCGGGCTTTGCCGCTTATATATATCTCAAGACCTGGAGCATCTTTTTTTGACTCGATCCTGATGTTTTCCGAAGACTGTCTGCCGGCACATTGTCCGTCCTCTCGGATATTGAAAGCACCTTTAAAGTCGCCGCCGTTCCATTCGGAAACTATCCTGAGTATTTCCTTCGTTTTTTCGTTCAACTTAAAAACCTCCTTCAAGATTTCGTCCCATAGGACAGCTGCAGCTTTCACTGCCATGCAGAAGTGTGGGGAGTATTTCTTCCCTCTTGCCCTCTCTGTCAACCTTGCCGTCGGCTATTACTATTATATTGTCGGCTATTTCAAGTATTCGCTCCTGATGAGATATGATCAGCAGGCTTTCGCCGTGTTCCTCTTTAAGCGCCTTAAAGGTGTCTATAAGACAGGTAAAGCTCCAGAGGTCGATACCTGCCTCCGGTTCATCAAATACGGATATTTTTGAGCTGCTTCTTGCAAGTACCGTAGCTATTTCAATACGCTTGCTCTCGCCGCCCGACAGACTTGCATCAACGCTTCTGTCTATATATTCTCTTCCGCATATGCCTACTTTTCCAAGCAGTTCGCAAGCCTTTTCGTCGGATATTTTTTCTCCGGCTGCAAGCTCAAGCAAATCCCTTACGGTTATGCCTTTAAAGCGTACAGGCTGTTGAAAAGCATAGCCCACGCCGAATTTTGATCTTTCCGTTATACCCATATCGGTAATATCTGTCCCGTCAAGGAGTATCCTTCCTTCACTTGGGGTGATGATGCCTGCTATAAGCTTGGCAAGGGAGGTTTTGCCGCCGCCGTTTGGTCCGGTAATGACGGTGAGCTGTCCGTCCGGTATGGTAATGTCAATACCTTTAAGTATTTCTTCTCCCTCCGGCAGACTCCATTTTATATTTTTAAGTTCAAGCATTATAAAAAGCCTCTCTTTCGTGTAGCTAAAACAGGGCGGAATCCGCCGGATACCCGTAAAAGACAAAGTCATCCCATATGGATAAATGTTTCTTTCAGCATAGGTACTTTGGCTGCCGCCCCTTAATACCGGTTATGGTATATTTCTCCACGTAATTATTATAATTTGTTTTACATACCTTGTCAATAGGATTATGCTTTCGGGATGTTAAAAACCCTAAAATCAAGTTAGTATCCATATAAAATTAGGATTCAACTTGTGCTGTGTTTTCAAGTAACTTAAAGTGCAAGAAAATCTCAGCATTTTTGCCCTCAGCAAAAGCCGCCCACAGTGCGGTTCAGGCTGTTTTTTAAGACAGCCCGTAGGATTATTCCTTTTCCAACAGCTCTACATAGAAGTTTTTAATGTCCTTTCTGTGAGCTTTGGTAAAGGAAATGGCGTCCCTTGGGTGCTGATTAAGGCTGCCGGTAAGCATATATGGTACGCCGTAGCCCCATGTCAGACCTTCGCTCTTAAGTGGTTCAAGGTAGTTTTCGATAAAGTCAAGCAGGTGTATAACATGGTACTTTGGATTTTTGAGGAACCTGAGCAGCAGCTCCGAAGGACAGTTGCCTGCGCCTCTGCCCAGTCCGCCAACAGAAGCATCAAGGAAGCTTACGCCCAGCCTGAGGGTTTCGATGGTGTTGGCAAAGGCAAGTTGCTGGTTGTTGTGAGCGTGTATACCTATCTGCTTGTGGAATTTGTCTCCCATTTCAACATATCTTGCGGCAATCTTCCTTATTTGCTCAGGTACAAGGGCACCGTAGCTGTCTACTACCACTACCCTGTCAACGCCGCTGTGTCCGATTATCTCAAGTGCATCGGTAATATCGTTGTCATTGGCGTTTGATATTGCCATTATGTTGATAGAGGTTTCGTAACCCTTTTTCTTACAGTATTCAGCCATTTCTATTGCGGCAGGCACCGTGTTGATATAGGTTGCCACCCTTATCATATCTATTGCGCTTTCAGACTTTTCAACAATATCCCTTTTATAGTCGGTACGTCCCACGTCAGCCATTACGGAAATCTTCATGTCGTTGTTTTTGTCCCCCACTATAGCCCAGATATTTTCCTCATCGCAGAACTTCCACTTGCCGAACTTGCTCTCGTCAAACAGATCCTTGCTTGCCTTGTAGCCTATCTCCATATAGTCTACCCCGGCAGCCACGTTTGCCGCATAGAGTTTTTTGACAAATTCATCGGTGAAGAAAAAGTCGTTTACCAGTCCGCCGTCTCTTATTGTACAGTCAACTACCCTTACATCGGGTCTAAATGATACTATATTACCTCTTTGTTCCATTTTTATCTCCTTATTTCATTAATTCGTCAGTGATATATGACCGTTTATTCGTTAACGGTTCGCAATATCTACCATTATAAAACATTTAAAATAATTTGGCAACAAAAATCGGAAGGAATAAAAAATCGCAAAGCGCTGATGACGCCCTGCGATTTTTTGTTGTACCGTATCTGTACTTTATTCTCCTCTTATTTCCTCAATAGGCAGTTTAAATGCGTTGTTCAGTGTTTTTTGCAGTATATATGCCGAGTCGGAGCTTGTGATTAAATTATCGGCATTTACATCCGCTATAAGCATATATGTATCCGGATAATATGCCTCACAGGGCATTTCAAATGCGTTGTTGAGGGTTTCCTGAAGTGTGATGGCGGCATCATCCGCACTTATAATGCTGTCCAAATTTACATCTCCGGCTGTACCCGGAGCTGTGGTAGGTTCGGTGGTTGTTTCCGTAGTGGTTTCGGTAGTAGTTTCAGTGGTTGTTTCGGTAGAGGTTTCTGTTGAAACTTCGGGTGCATTTCCCACAAATATTTTTCCACGTACAGCTGCCGATTTAAGAGCTGTGGATTCCTTTGGAGCGGAGTAAAGTCCCGAAACTGTTGGGTAGGCAAGGTCAACGGCTATTTTTGTGTCACCGTAACCGATTACCTCAAATGAAAGGGTCATTAAAGTACCGCTCTTTGCTGCGGTTACAAGATCGCCGTCGGAGCTTGAACCACTGATGTAGTTTGAAAATTTAACTTTACCAAGTTCACCGCAGGTAAGTAAAGCCGTATCCGAAGTAAGCACGTCGGCGTAATCCTCGTAATTGTAGCTGCTTTCACCGGGGACAAGGGCAATGCTTGCGGAAACTGTTTCGGGATTGCTGTAAAGGGGTACCGCTCCTGTTGCATTGGAATATGTTACATAGCTGTCAAGCATACTTGCATCAGGCTCAACAAGTCCGGTCATTCTTACTACGCTTGGATCATAGGTAACGAAAAAGGTATAATTGTTGATAACGGGTGTGTTTTAAAAGTTAGCTAGGTAAATGTTTACGTTTAATTCCTTTCCGATATATGTGTCGTAGTCAATAACATTATGCCTGTTATAAGATACCGCATTCGGTGAAACAGGCTGTACAAGTATGGTGTCATCGGAATAAACAGGTGCATTGGCATCATCTACGTAAATATTGCTTGGCAGTGCTACAGACTTAATAGGTTCCGGATTTATCGGTCCTGCTCTAAAACCGTCGATTGTGGGATAGGTTAAGTCAACTGCTATTTCCGTATCTCCATAGCCTATTACCTCAAAAGTAAGGGGGATAAGCGTGCCGCTTTTTGTTGCTGTAATAAGATTGCCCTCATTATCTGTATCACCGATATAGTCAGTTAATTTTACCTTGCCCAGCTCACCGCAGGTGGTTTCCGGAGATGTATCGGGTGTGATTACGTCGGCATAGTCCTCATAATTGTCTTCATGTGCGGCAGGTGTAAAGGCAACAGCGTCTTTAATTGCGTATTCATCATAAATAGTCGCATCAACCTGAAGGTTGCCAATTGTAATAGGATAGGTTACAAGACTGTCAATATTTTCAATGTCGGGACTGGCGGCACCTGTCATTCTTACCACATCCGGATTGTAAGTAACGAAAAAGGTATAATTGTTGATACCGTCAGTGTTTTCAACATTTTTAAGGTCAAGATTTACGGTAATTTCCTTTCCGATATAGGTATCGTAGTCAATAATATTTTCTTCTCCCTGTACTGCTGCATTTGGCGAAACAGGCTGTACAATAATTGTATCGCTGGTTATAACGTCAGCATCTGCAGCAGTTTGGGTGTATGCGGTGTTTGTTTCCTGCCCGTTGTTTTCATCTGCAAGAGCAGGGGCGCAGCTGATGCTTGTAAAAGCTGTTACGGAAGCAACAAGTGCGCTTAATAATTTTTTCGTGGATTTTTTCACTTTGATTTCCTCCTTTATTATCCTATACTTTTCTCTCCATACCGTAAAAGTGAGGCTGCAATCTTTTAAATTTTTATAGGCGCACACAACATTTTACGACATTTTATGGGAACTTTGCTATTATATAATATTTGATTTTATTTTGCAAGAGTTGATTTTAAAAATAGATAGTTTGCTTTTAAATAAAAGGTAAAGACAGATTTAATCTTATAGTTGGTTTATTTATTAATTTTTTTAAGAATCAGCCTGCCTGTTCCGTAAAAATTTATAAATTACTGTTTGTCTTTTTGTGAAAATGTGATATAATTTAATCGTGACAGTGTGATTATCATACTTTAAAGGAGTTGAAAATTTAATGTCGGATAACAAAAAATGCCCTGCCGGCGGTAAAGGTATCGGCGGTCAGGCAGTTATCGAGGGAGTTATGATGATGGGTAAGACAGAATATGCCTTAGCCGTCAGGACTCCGGATAAAAACATTGCGGTTGAAAAGGTACCTCTTACCCCTGCCGCACAAAAGCATCCTATACTGGGTTTACCGCTTATAAGAGGCGTGGTATCTTTTATAAACAGCCTTGTAATAGGTATGAAAGTTATTTCCAAGTCGGCGGAGCTTGCGGGACTTGATGATCTGGAAGTGGATGAAGAGGGAGGAAAGTTTGATAAATGGCTTGTTGACAAGTTCGGCGACAAGCTTTCCGATTATATCATCTATTTCAGTGTTGTTATAGCTATCATTTTTTCAATAGCTGTCTTTATGGTGCTGCCCACCTTTATAGGCGGCTGGATAAGCACAGGCTTTGGCATAAGCGCAAGGCTCAGGGGCGGTATCGAAGGCGTGGTCAGGATACTTATTTTTATAGGATATATTATCCTTACCGCACAGATGAAGGATATTAAACGTGTGTTTATGTACCACGGTGCGGAGCATAAAACGATCAACTGTTTTGAAAGTGATGAGGAGCTTACCGTGGAAAATGTGCGTAACCATACAAGGCTGCATAAACGCTGCGGCACCAGTTTCCTTATGTTTGTAATGATAGTAAGTATGGTTGTATTTTTTATGATCAACACGGATGTGCTTTACCTGCGGGTTATTTCAAGAATTTTGCTTGTACCTGTTATAGCCGGTATTTCATATGAAATTATCCGTTGGGCGGGCAGACATGACAACCTTCTTGTTAAGATCGTCAGTGCACCGGGACTTGCAATGCAGCTTATTACCACCAGTGAACCGGATGATGATATGATTGAGTGCGCAATAGCTTCCCTTAAGGCTGTCCTTGAAGATGAGCCGGAGGAAGGTACACAGGATAAAAGCACTGCTATAAGCAAGGAAACGGATTCAAACAAAGAGGCAGTTTGATATGAGGGTTGGAACTGCTTTGAAAAATACGGTTGAACGGCTGAGGGCGGCAGGAATTGAAACCTGCCGCCTTGATGCCGAGCTTCTGGTGTGCGAGGCTGCAAATTGCAGCCGTGTTCACCTTATTACAAGGGATGATGCCGTGTTGACATCCCAGCAGGAGGCTGACCTTGAGGCTATGCTCTCAAGACGGCTTAAGTATGAGCCTATGCAGTATATTCTGGGTCACTGCGAATTTATGGGGCTTGATTTTAAAGTCAACGGTAATACCCTTATTCCGAGACCTGATACAGAGTGCCTTGTCGAATATGTACTGAATTATATTAAGGGAAATAATGCAAAAACGGTACTTGATATAGGCACAGGCAGCGGAGCCATCATTATCAGCCTTGCGGCTCTGGGCAATATAGAGGGCATAGGCGCAGACATATCGGAGGGCGCTCTTATAGTTGCCCGTGAAAATGCGGTTATTAATCATGTTGAGGATAAAGTCAATTTTATAAAAAGCGATTTGTTTGAAAATATAACAGGCGGATTTGATATAATAGTCAGCAATCCGCCATATATTGAAAGCGGTGTTATACCTACCCTTGGCAGCAATGTCAAGGATTATGAGCCTGTCAGTGCCCTTGACGGCGGAAGTGACGGGCTTGATTTTTACAGGGCAATAGCAGCCAAGGCTTCGGAGTATTTAAATAAGCCGGGTTTAATTGCTTTTGAAATAGGATATAATCAGGCTGAGGCGGTTAAAAATATTTTGCTTGCCTCAGGCTTTACGGATGTTGAAACAGGCAGGGATTTGTCGGGACTTGACAGAACCGTGTGCGCACGGTTACAATAGAAGTGAGATATATTGGAGGTTTACTATGTTTGACAGGTTAGAGGATATTGAAAAAAGATATATTGATTTGTCCGACAAAATAAATGACCCTGAGATAATTGCAGATAATGCTACGTGGAGGGAGCTTGTAAAGGAACAGAGCGAGCTTGCTCCCATTGTTGAAAAATATAAGGAATATACAGCCTGTAAGCAGAATGCCGATGAGGCAAGGGCTATTCTGGAGGAAAATCTTGAGGAGGACTTCCGTGCCCTTGTCAAAGAGGAGTATGCTCAGAGCAATGCAAAGCTTGAAGTTATTAAGGAGGAGCTGAAAATTCTCCTTCTTCCCAAAGACCCTAATGATGATAAAAATGTTGTTGTTGAAATAAGAGGCGGTGCAGGGGGCGATGAGGCAAACATCTTTGCCGGCGACCTGTTCAGAATGTATACCCGTTATGCCGAGCGAAAGGGCTGGAAGGTGGATATTGTTAATGCCAATGAAAGCGAGGCGGGGGGCTACAGAGAAATTTCCTTTATGATTAACGGCAAGGGTGCATACTCACGGCTTAAATACGAAAGCGGTGTCCATCGTGTCCAGAGGATACCGTCTACCGAATCAGGGGGCAGAATACACACTTCCACGGCTACCGTAGCGGTTATGCCGGAGGTTGAGGCGGTAGATGTTAAGCTTAATATGAATGACTGCAAGTTTGATGTGTTCCGTGCCAGCGGCAACGGCGGTCAGTGCGTCAATACCACGGACTCCGCCGTCAGGCTTACACATATTCCCACAGGCATAGTTATTTCCTGTCAGGATGAAAAAAGTCAGCTGCGTAATAAGGAAAAGGCTCTTAAGGTGCTTATGAGCCGTCTTTACGATATGGAAGAGGAAAAACGGCATGCGGAAATATCTGCCGAAAGAAAAAGTCAGATAGGCAGAGGCAACCGAAATGAAAGAATCAGGACCTACAATTATCCGCAGGGCAGGGTTACGGATCATAGGATAGGGTTGACCCTTCACAAGCTGGATTCGATTATCGACGGAGATTTGGATGAGTTAACCGATGCTCTTATCACCACAGAGCAGGCGGAAAAGCTTAAAATGGGTAATGAAGCGGTATAAGACCGACTACGCATATATAAGGGAGGACGATTTATGAAGATTGATAAGGAAGTATTTAAGACGCAGTTGATTGAAAACGTTAAAACCTTGTCCAGAAAAAAGATTGAAAATGCTACGCCGGAGCAGCTTTACGAGGCGCTTGTCTTTACCATAAGGGATTATGTTACCGATAAGTGGCTCAAGACCCATGAGGTATATGACAATACGGGGGCTAAGATAGTTTGTTATCTTTCAATGGAATTTCTTATGGGTCGTTTCTTGGGCAATGCTGTGCTTAATATGACTATGACCGATGAGGTTCAGGAAGTGCTTAAGGAACTTAATATTGATTATAATCAGCTTGAGGAAACGGAGCGTGATCCGGGACTTGGAAACGGCGGTTTGGGAAGATTGGCAGCCTGTTTTTTAGACAGCCTTTCCACAATGGAGCTGCCTGCATACGGATGTGGCATTCGCTATCATTACGGTATTTTTGAGCAGAAGATTGAAAACGGCTATCAGG
>CALWRD010000020.1 GCA_944383875.1 uncultured Clostridia bacterium
GTTTGGAACATCAAGTGTGACATCGCTCTTCCTTGCGCAACTCAGAACGAGCTTAACGAAGAGGATGCAAAGACTCTTGTTGCTAACGGCTGTAAGGCAGTAGGCGAGGGTGCTAATATGCCTTCAACTCTTGAGGCTATTGATGTATTCCAGAAGAACGGCGTTCTCTTTGCACCTGCTAAGGCTGCAAATGCCGGCGGTGTTGCTACTTCAGCTCTTGAAATGAGCCAGAACAGCGAAAGACTTTCTTGGACATTTGATGAGGTTGATGCTAAGCTTAAGAACATTATGGTTAACATCTGCCACAGCATGATGAACAGTGCAGAAGAGTACGGTATGAAGGATAACTATGTTGCAGGCGCAAACATTGCAGGCTTCCTTAAGGTTGCTGACGCTATGATGAGCCAGGGTATCGTTTAATACTTTAACTTTTTAAATTTCGGGCTTGCCGTTGATGCGGCAAGTCCTTTTTTGTTTGCCTTAAGCTTAATGGTATGTTATAATTAGACTGAGAAACGGAGGTTTAATATATGAGGTATATTATTGTGGGAGCAGGCGGTGTGGGCGGCTGTGTAGGCGGTTACCTTGCCCTTGCCGGACATGATGTCACTTTGATTGCAAGGGGCGAGCATCTTAAGGAAATAAAAAGCAAGGGACTTACAGTAAATTCTGCTGAAAAAGGAAGTTTTAACCTTAAGGTCGATGCTTGTACAATGGAGGAGTTTACGGGCACAGCTGATGTTATATTTGTATGTGTCAAGTATTATTCAATTAAGGAGGCTATTGACTTTGTTAAACGTGCGGCGGACAGTCACACGGCAGTAATTCCGCTGCTTAATGTCTTTGGAACCGGTGAAAGGATGCAGTCTGAACTGCCTCATGTAACCGTTACCGATGGCTGTATATACATTTACAGCTATATCGAAAAGCCGGGTGTTATTGCAAAGCCCTCGGAGATATTTAAAATATATTTCGGCTTGCGTCAGGGACAAAGCAGTAATATTACGGATAGGCTTATAACTGTGGAAAATGATTTAAAGCAGGCGGGAATAGAAGCTTATCTTTGTGACAACATTAAAAAGGAAACTTTCAGAAAGTTTACCTATGTTTCACCCATAGGTGCGGCAGGCTTGTTATGCAACGCAGTTGCGGCGGATTTTTTGAAGGAAGGCGAAGCAAGGGATACGGTTATTGCTATGATGGGCGAACTGCTTTCCCTTGGCAGGGCTATGGGTATTGAGTATGAAGAAGATATGGTTCAGGTAAACCTTAAGATCCTTGCAGGTCTTGAACCTGATGCAAAAACGTCTATGCAGAGGGATATTGAGGCGGGCAGACAGTCTGAGGCGGAGGGACTTATCTGCCGTGTGGCTGAGGCAGGCAAAAAATATGGTGTTGATATGCCCCTTTATGATAAGGCGGCGAAGATATATGGATAAGCGGAGGTATAGTTTATGAAGGCTTTAAAGATCGTTACTGCTGTTATTTTGATTATAGCGGTTGCTATTACTGCCTATATCGTATATGCTTTAAATGCAAATCCCTTTACCAATAGGGAAATGTCCGCTAAAGCAGAGGCGGTGGTGGTGGAAACGGAGAAAATCGTTGATGACAGCTGGGGCACTGCCACAGTCAGCATAGGAAATTCCATTAATATAAGCCGTCCGGGACAAAGTACTCTCAGCTTTACAACAGAGGATGGGGAGCAGGTTACGGCGGAATTTCCATGGTACTTTATAGACCTGCCGGAGGATAATACAATGGATATAATTTACCTTAGGGATGATCCCACTCAGATAACGCTGGACAGCTTTTTTTTCCATTCGGTGGGAGTTATTATTCTGGGTATTACTGCCTTTACATTCTATATGTTCGGCGGTGTTTTGCTGCTGTTGGTCGTTGTAGTATCCAAGGATCAAAGAAAAAAGAAGTCAGGAAATACGGAGAATTATTATGAGTGATAATTTTGTAATAGGTAAAATAGTAAATACACAGGGCATCAAGGGTGAAATGCGCATTATTCCCACCACTGATGATATTACACGTTTTGAGCTTTTAAAAACCGTGCTTATTATGCGCAGAGGTACTCTTGAAGAAAGAGAAATAGAATCGGTACGTTATCACAAGCAGTTTGTATTGCTGAAACTTAAGGGAATTGAGGATATTAACGAGGCTGAAAAGTATAAAAACTGCGAGATTCAGATACCTGCGGAGCTTGCTTTGCCCTTGGAGGATAACGAATATTATATCAGGGATTTGTATGGCATGAGCGTACTTGATGAGGACGGGAACCTGATAGGAGCATTGTCCGACGTGCTTTTTACCGGGGCAAACGATGTGTATGTGGTACAGCCCACGGACCCGGACAAGGCGGATATTCTACTGCCTGCAATCAAGGACTGTATTTTGAAGGTAGATGTTGATAATAAAGAGATGACAGTAAGGATACCGGAGGGACTTATATAATGAAGTTTTATGTGCTGACCCTATTTCCGGAAATGATAACAGAGGGATTAAGCCACAGCGTAATAGGCAGAGCAATAAAGGATGGCACCATTGAGCTTGAGGCGATAAATATCCGTGATTTTGCAAACAATAAGCATAACAGTGTGGATGATTATCCCTATGGGGGCGGCGCAGGTATGGTTATGCAGGCTCCTCCAATATATAATGCTTACCTGAGTATTAAGGACAGGCTTACTGAGGGTTGCCGAGTGGTATATATGACGCCACAGGGCAGACCGTTTAAGCAGGCTGTGGCAGAAGAATTTTCTCGGGAAAAGGAACTTGTCATTCTCTGCGGGCATTATGAGGGTGTTGACGAAAGGGTCATTGAGGAAATAGTTACCGATGAAATTTCCATAGGGGATTATGTGCTTACAGGGGGAGAGCTTGCCGCAATGGCGGTGATAGATTCTGTTTCAAGGCTTATTCCCGGTGTGCTTAACAAGGAGCAAAGTCATATGGATGAAAGCTTTTCCGATAACCTTCTTGAGTATCCCCAGTATACCAGGCCTTCGGAGTTTTTGGGCAGAAAAGTGCCGGATGTGCTTCTTAGCGGCAATCATGGCTTGGTTGATAAGTGGCGCAGGGAAAAATCCATTGAACGCACGCTGAAAAAACGTCCCGAGCTGCTGGAGGATGCTGAGCTTACAGATAAGGAAAGGGAGTATTTAAATAAGCTGAAGTTCGAAAGATAATTCTTTTGATTGACTTTACCTTGTCAATACAAAAATATCCAAAATATTTAACAAAAAAAATCTATTAATTTTATCAATCTATATGGGATATTTTATGCCGTATTTTGTTGACAAGCTCACGCTAAAATGATACAATCTTTTAGATAACAATGTATCAGCAGCAAGGAGGAAGCCGTTATGGGAAACGCTATGGGACGTAAACTTCATATTCAGGTTTATTTACCTTTTCCTTCTATTTTTATTTGCTGTTCCGTTAAAGAACAAAGACAATGGAAAGAGTGTTTTTAAAAGCCCTTTTTATTGTCTTTTTTATTGTCAACACATAATACTTTTGCAGGCTTTTGAATAAATCCTGCTGTAAGGGATAAAAATGCAAGGGAGGTAGAGTTATGTTTAACAGAAAGGACCTTTTGGGTTTAAGGGACTTATCGGAAGATGAAATAATGACTATCCTTGAAACCGCAAAGTCCATGAAAGAAAAAATAGACAATCCTGCACTCAGGAGTGACGAGCTTAAAAAGAGCAGTATTGTTACCATGTTTTATGAAAATTCCACAAGGACAAGGATGTCCTTTATGCTTGCCGGCGACTATCTGGGAGCGATAGTTAAGGATCTGGGAGTAGCCACAAGCAGTGTAAACAAGGGCGAAAGCCTTATAGATACGGGTAAAACATTAGACCAGATGGGCATAAACGTTATGATAATACGCCATCAGATGACCGGAGCTGCACATGTGCTTGCAAGGAACGTAAATGCCTCTGTGGTAAATGCCGGTGACGGTACAAACGAGCACCCTACACAGGCTCTTCTTGACCTTTTTACCATCTTGGAATATAAAAAGCATTTTGATGGACTCAATGTTACTATATTAGGTGATATTTCCCATTCAAGAGTGGCAAGGAGCAACGCTTTTGGACTTACAAAGCTGGGCGCGAATGTTACCCTTGCAGGTCCGTCAACCCTTATCAGCAGTTCCATGAAGTCACTTGGGGTAAATGTTACCAGCGATATAAGAGGTGCCATTGAAAATGCGGATGTGGTTATGGGACTGAGGATACAGTTTGAAAGGCAGAAGAATATGCCGTTCCCAAGCCTCAGGGAGTATTCGAGCCTCTTTGGTGTCAATGCGGAAATGCTTAAGTATGCCAAGAAGGACGTGCTTGTTATGCACCCGGGTCCCGTAAACAGGGGTGTGGAGCTTTCTACCGAGGTTATCGACGGCAAAAATTCCGTTATAAATGTACAGGTTAAAAACGGCGTTGCTGTAAGAATGGCTATTTTAAAGCTGCTTACACAGGCTGACAGATAAGGAGGCAAATTATGAGGTTACTTATTAAAGGTGGCAGAGTATTAGACCCTGCAAACAGCATTGACAAGGTTATGGATGTGCTGTGTGAGGACGGAAAGATAAAAGCGGTTGCGGATAATATTGATGAGCCTGCCGATGAGGTTGTGGATGCTGCCGGCAAATGGGTAGCACCGGGTCTTATTGACTTGCACGTGCATTTAAGGGAGCCGGGATATGAGCGCAAGGAAACCATAGCAAGCGGCAGCCGTGCAGCAGCCTGCGGAGGTGTGACCACCATCTGTGCCATGCCGAATACCAACCCTGTTACCGACAACGAAATTATTGTCGAGTATATCAAGATGAAGGCAGAAAAAGAGGCGGTTGTAAATGTACTGCCCATAGGTGCAATTACCAAGGGACAAAAGGGTGAGGAACTTGCGGATATCGGAAGAATGGCAAAGGCAGGTGCCTGTGCTATCTCAGAGGATGGCGGTTCCGTTGCAAATGCCGGACTTATGAAAACCGCACTGCGTTATGCACGTATGTTTGATATGCCTGTATTTGACCATTGCGAGGATAATACGCTCTCAGGCAAGGGCGTTATGAATGCAGGTGACAGAGCGTCTTTACTGGGACTTAAGGGCATAAGCAATGACAGCGAAGAGGTTATTGTATCAAGGGATATGATACTTGCCGACAGCGTGGGAGCTCCTATCCACCTTTGTCACATAAGCACAAGGGGCAGTGTGGAGCTTATCAGGCAGGCGAAGGAGAGGGGTGTTAAAGTAACGGCAGAGGTTACACCACATCACTTCGCCCTTTGTGATGAGGATATAACAGACTATAATGCGGACTATAAGATGAATCCGCCTCTCAGGAGCCGTGAGGATTTGGAGGCTGTAAGGCAGGCGCTTAAGGATAATATTCTTGAGGTCATAGCAACGGACCATGCGCCACACCATATTGATGAAAAAAACTGTGAGTTTGAAAAGGCGGCTAACGGTATAGTAGGACTTGAAACTTCTCTTTCACTTGCAATCACAGAGCTTGTGGAGGGTGGAATACTTACTCCATATGAGCTTATAGAAAAGATGAGCACAAACCCTGCACGCATATTAAAGAAAGATAATATAGGAAATCTTTCCGTAGGTTCCGATGCCGACATTACGGTGATTGATCCGGATAGGGAATATACCGTTGAAAAGAACAAGCTTCACAGCAAGGGCAAAAATACTCCTTTTGCAGGGCGCAAGGTAAAGGGTATTGCGGCTTGTACAATAGTGGGCGGCAAAATTGTTGCGGAATACGGAGAGCTTAAATAAGGAGGGGATATAATGATAATTGATACTTTGATTGAGAAAATTAACGCTACGGGAAATCCCACTGTTGTGGGACTTGACCCAAGGCTTAACTATATACCTGAGTATATTACCGAAAAATATTATACTAAGTACGGATATACCAAGAAGGCTGCAGCAAAGTCAATGCTTAAGTTTAACAAAGCTATTATTGATGCAATATACGATATAGTGCCCGCTGTTAAGCCCCAGATTGCTATGTATGAAAGATATGGCATAGAGGGACTTAAAGCTTATGCCAAAACCTGTGAATATGCCAAGGAAAAGGGACTTGTGGTAATCGGGGATATTAAGAGGAGTGATATTTCTTCAACCGCCGAGGCATATTCCGACGGACATATCGGCAGGGTGCAGATAGGAAGTGAAGCATTCGAAAGTGACTTTGCACAGGATTTCATTACCATAAATGCCTATTTGGGTTCCGATGGCGTTAAGCCTTTTGTATCCGACTGCAAGCAGTATGACAAGGGACTGTTTGTCCTTGCCAAGACTTCAAACCCAAACAGCGGTGAAATACAGGATTTGGTAATAGAGGAAAGCGGACTTACCGTTTATCAGCAGATGGGCAAGCTAATTGAACAGTGGGGTGAGGAGCTTATGGGTGAGCATGGCTACAGCGGTGTAGGCGCTGTGGTAGGCGCTACCCATCCGGATCAGGCTAAGAAGTTAAGGGAGCTTATGCCTCACACTTTCTTCCTTGTACCGGGATACGGTGCACAGGGTGGAACAGCCGAGGATCTTGCAGTATGCTTTGACAGCAACGGCGTGGGCGCTATAGTTAATTCCTCAAGGGGAAT
>CALWRD010000021.1 GCA_944383875.1 uncultured Clostridia bacterium
CTGTCAAACGAAAATTTCGGCTGGTATTTTATGCCCAATGACGAGCATAAAACACCTACGGTTAAAAGCGGTATTGACTATGCTGCCTATTCAGCCTACTATGTAGGCGATACCTCCGAAAAGGTAATATATCTGACCTTTGACGAGGGCTATGAAAACGGCTACACCTCAAAAATACTTGATGTACTTAAGCAAAAGAATGTCAAAGCTGCCTTTTTCGTAACGGAAAGCTATATCAAGTCCAATCTCGAACTTGTAAAACGTATGCAGGCAGAGGGGCATACGGTAGGCAACCACAGCATAAAGCACTTAAGCTCACCTGACCTGAGCGATGAAGAGCTGTTTTATGAGATAAACGAGACCGCATGGACATACAAAAAGCTGACAGGCTTTGATATGCCGAAGGTTTTCCGTCCGCCCATGGGTGAATACAGCGAGAGAACCCTTGCAGTTGCCCACAATATGGGTTACAAGACCATTTTCTGGAGCTTTGCATATAAGGACTGGGAAACCGACAATCAGCCGGGCAAACAGGCAGCCTATGACACGGTTATGTCAAGATACCACAACGGCGCAATACTGCTGCTGCATGCCGTATCCAGCTCCAACACGGAGGCTTTGCCGGACATAATTGACTCATTGACGGAGGCAGGCTACCGATTCGGCACACTTGATGAACTTGGTTAAAAATTTTATACATATAAAGAAGGGATGATGTACAATGTCAATTAATTTTAAAACAAAGGGTACAGAGGGGTTTATCGCAGCGGGCGAGCTTGAAAAGATGGAACCTATGGTTCAGCTTGCCAACAAAATGCTCAATGAAAAAAGCGGTGCAGGCAATGACTTTCTTGGCTGGGTGGATCTGCCCTTTGACTATGACAAGGAGGAATTTGCAAGGATAAAGGCGGCTGCCAAAAAGATACAGTCAAACAGCGAAGTGCTTATCGTAATAGGTATAGGTGGTTCCTACCTTGGCGGCAGGGCAGCTCTGGAATTTATCAACGGAAGCAATTACAACCTTAAAAAGCACCCCGGACTTCCCGAAATTTACTTTGTGGGCAACAGCATAAGCTCCGATTATTTAAGCGACATTATCGAAATTCTGGGGGACAGGGATTTTTCCATAAATATTATTTCAAAGTCCGGTACCACCACGGAACCTGCCATAGCATTCAGAATATTTAAGCAGATGATTGAAGAAAAGTATGGAAAAGAAGGTGCAAGGGAGAGAATATTCGCAACCACCGATAAGTCAAGAGGTGCACTTAAGGCTCTCTGCGACAAAGAAGGTTATGAAACCTTTGTCATTACCGATGACATAGGCGGAAGATTCTCCGTGCTCACTCCCGTAGGTCTTTTACTTATGGCTGCGGCAGGCATAGATGTTGATGCGGTAATGCAGGGTGCGGCGGACGCAGCTACCAGATATAAAGAGGGTACTATCGAAACCAACGACTGCCTTAAATATGCCGCAATAAGGAACTGCCTTTACAGGAAGGGCAAAAATGTTGAAATACTTGCTAACTACGAGCCTTCTCTCACTATGTTCGGGGAATGGTACAAGCAGCTTTATGCTGAAAGCGAAGGCAAAGACAAGAAGGGTATCTTCCCCGTAAGTGCCAACTTCTCAACAGACCTGCACTCCATAGGTCAGTTTATACAGGACGGCAGCCGTTTTCTCTTTGAAACAGTGCTGTGGATCAAAAACGCAAAGAAGGACATTGTTATCGGTACAGACCCCGAAAACGTTGACGGTCTTAACTTTGCCGCAGGCAAGAGCATACAGTACGTAAACAGCAAGGCATACGGCGGAACATATCTTGCGCATATTGATGGCGGCGTGCCTACAATGGTAGTTGAAATAGAAAAGGCTGATGCCTATACCTTCGGCGAACTGGTATACTTCTTTGAAAAGACCTTAGGCGTAAGCGGTTATCTCCTTGGTGTTAATCCCTTTGACCAACCCGGCGTTGAAGCATATAAGAAGAATATGTTTGCCCTCCTTGGCAAGCCCGGATATGAAGAACAGAAAGCTCAGCTTGAGGCAAGACTTGAGGACTGATATTAAAGCATAAAATAAAGCCGTTGTCCCAAAAAAAGGATAGCGGCTTATTGTTTTAACACATATTGCTATACTTTATTCAATTTTTTTAACAAGTTTGTATTCGTCTGCAAATCAAAAATTTAATAAAAACTCATAGAGAAAGGGGTAAGGGTATATGCCTGATATATTGCAGATAAAAGAAGATTTATTCCGTTTGCTTGCGGATAAGGGCGCAAAGTTGATTGGTGTTGCGGATTTATCCGGTATTGTTAAAGGAGAAATGACAACGGGGATTTCTGTTGCCCTTCCCCTTCCAAAAAATATTGTCAAAGATCTTCAGACTATGCCCACAAAGGAATACTATGACGCTTACTACACCTTAAATGCACAGCTTGACGAAATAGTGACCTGTGGTGCCGTATTTTTGGAAAAGTCAGGTTATATGGCATATGCCAATACCACCAAAGTAGTAAAACAAGATGAGGATTGGCGCACGCCCCTGCCCCATAAAACAGTGGCAACACGAGCCGGATTGGGCTGGATAGGAAAAAACTGTCTGCTTGTCACAAAAGAATATGGATGCACCATTCGGCTGTCCAGCCTGATTACCAATGCTCCAATGCCCTTCGATACACCGATTAACGAAAGTCATTGCGGCGGATGTACCGTATGTGTAAAGAGCTGCCCCGCAAAGGCTTTAACCGGAGTGTTATGGAACACACATACAGACAGAGAAAGCCTGTTCCGCAAAGAAATCTGCAAAAAAATGCAAATCCAACGTATGAAACAGGCTACAGGCATTGAAACTGATTTGTGCGGGCTATGCTTTGCAGTATGCCCCTATACACAGAAATACCTGAGGGCAGAATCGCAGTGCTCATAAAAAGCCTTACATAACCGCTTTGTCTATATGGATAACGGCAAAATACCTATCATTTTTTTCCTTAAGCTTTTCGTTGACATAATCTATAACCTGACTGTCGCTTAATTTAAACTCGAAGGGCAGCACAAGGTCAAAAATAAGATTTGTCCTCAAAGGTCCGTCGGTTATACGGAAATCATGGACACTTAACTTTTCATCAAGCTGATGTATTAAATCATTGACCAGAGCCTTAAGCTCATTTGTCTTTTTATCATTAACAGCAATAGGATCCATATGTATACTGATGTCACAGTTGAATTTTTCCTTAATTTCCGCCTCGGCGTTATCAATAATATCATGGGCTTCCATAACATTCATATCACAGGGGATTTCCGCATGAAGAGAGACTATTATTCTTCCAGGACCGTAATCATGAACGATCATATCATGTATGCCTATAATGCCCTTATGGGAAAGCACCTGCTGTTCAATGCTCTTAACAAAGGCAGGGTCAGGTGCCTGACCAAGCAGAGGCTCAATGGTATCCCTTGCGGTGTTGAAGCCTGCCCAAATAACAAAGAGGGCAACCAGCACACCTGCATAACCGTCAATATTGATGCCTGCCGCCATATTTACTATAAGTGCAATAAGTACAACGGCAGTTGCAATACAGTCATTAAGGCTGTCGGCAGCAGTTGCCATCATAGCCGAAGAGTCAATCTGTCTGCCCAGTTTACGGTTAAATA
>CALWRD010000022.1 GCA_944383875.1 uncultured Clostridia bacterium
CATATACACTAAATCACGTTGATGAACTTCCGTATCCCGCCGCTTAAGCCCCTCGGCAAAGGAAATAAATATATCTGAAATGCCCCTTTCGCAGCTCCCGGCGGCACGTCGGCACATAGGGGCAAGATGAGTGTGCCCGAACTCCGTTTCCGAATGCATAACCATAAGAGCACGCTTAAGCTCCTCCAGCTCACGGCGGCGCAGCTCAGTGTCCATACCGTAGTAAATACCCAGTCCCGTACCGCTCAGAATAAGCAGCAGGGCTCCAAACAGCTTTATAAACATAATTCATTCAGCTCCTCATCCAGAAACGCCTCAACCGTACCGGCACCCTTTGAAGCACTTAAAACAACGTATCTCTTAAACAGCCTGTCCCCTATAAGCTCCCTGATGCCTCTCCTGCCCATAAGCTCCCGCACCGCAGCTGCGTGCACCGTACAAAGCAAAGCTACACCGGAGTTGACTATCTCCCTTATGCAGTCCGACTCGGCGCAAGAGCCTATCTCATCAACAGCTATCACTCTCGGTCCCATACTTCTGAGAAGCATATACATACCCTCCGCCTTAGGACAGGCATCCAGTACATCTGTGCGCTTACCCAAATCGTTCTGTGCCATTCCCATATATGTACCCGCTATTTCACTGCGTTCATCCACCAGTCCAACAGTAAGTCCCCCATTGCTGACCTGCCGTATAATATCCCGCAGCAGCGTTGTTTTTCCGCAGGCAGGAGGGGAAACAATCAAAGTGCTTAAAAACCCATCATTGGTTAAAAGCCGCCCTATAAGTTTGTCGGCACAGCCTTTAACCTCCCTGCTTATCCTTATATTAAGGGATGATATACCCCTGATTGTGTTCACACCGCCCCTGTCACAGACGGCAGTGCCGCAGATGCCCACCCTGTAGCCTCCCGGCAGGGTAAGATAGCCCTTTCTGATTTCCTCGTTAAAGGCATAAACGGAATAGTTGCTCATTTTTTTAACCGTAATTTCTATGTCCTCAGGCTTCGGTATAAAGCCCGAGGGCGGCACATATTCCCTTTTGCCGCAGCGTATGTATATGGGTTGTCCCACCCTGAGGCGTATTTCCTCCGCACGGGAGAGGATGTCCTCGTTAACATCGTGAAGGCATAGGGCAATACTCTTTGAAGTATAGTCATCAATAAAATCCCTAAGACACATATAATCTCCTCCTTTGTGATATAGAAATTATATGCGGGCTTGTCTTTTGATATTACACTTTTTACCGTTGAAAACACACAAAAAAACCGCCGCAAGATAATCACTTATCTCACAGCGGTCTGTAAACCACCTGAATTAATTCAAACTTTCACACAATGCAAGGGCGCAGCGTATGCCGTCAACTGCGGCGGAAACTATACCTCCCGCATAACCGCAGCCCTCTCCGCAGGGATACATACCCTCCACCGAAAGACTGCAAAGGGTATCCGGGCGGCGCAGAATGCGGACAGGGGATGAAGAACGGCTTTCCACCGCTGTAAGCACCGCATCGGGAGAAGCAAAGCCCTTCAAATGCTTATTCAGCTCGGTAATGCCCTCCTTAAGAGAATAATACATATAATCGGGAAAAACCCTCCGCAGGTCCGTAGGTAAAACTCCCGGCTTATATGTGGGCGTTATGCTGCCTGTGACCGTACTTGCCCTGTCCTCCAAAATATCACCCACAAGCTGAACTGGAGCCCTGTAATCCGCACCTCCCGCCAGATATGCCTTACGCTCCAGTTCCCGCTGGAACTCCACTCCCGCAAGAGGATGCTCACTGCCGAAGTCGGCAGGATTCAGCCCTACAAGCAGGGCTGAATTGGCATTGTCACCGCTGCGGCTGAAATAGCTCATACCGTTGGTAACAAGCCTGCCCTTTTCCGATGCGGCCGCCACAACATAGCCCCCGGGACACATACAAAAGGTGTATATGCTCCTTCCGCTTTTCAGGTGAGCCACCAGCTTGTAATCAGCAGGGGGCAGGAAACGGGCAAACCTGCCATACTGGGTGATATCTACCATCTGCTGGCTGTGTTCAATACGCACCCCCATGGCAAAGGGCTTTTGTTCGGCGGCAATCCCCTTTTCTATCAGCAGGCTGAATGTGTCCCTTGCGGAATGACCGATGGCAAGGATAAGGCGGTTGCAGTCAATATGCCTTTCACCCTCGGTTGTATCACAGGTTATGCCACGAAGGCTGCCGCCTGTTGTATAAATATCCTTAAGCCTGTGAGAAAAAAGCACTTTTCCTCCCAAGGCAATAATTTCTTCCCTTATATGTTTAACTACCGCAACCAGCTTATCGGTGCCTATATGGGGCTTTGCAAGATACATAATTTCCTTTGGTGCGCCTGCCTTGACAAACTCCTCAAAGACAGTGTGTATAAGAGGATTGTTTTTGCCTGTGGTAAGCTTGCCGTCGGAAAAAGTACCCGCTCCCCCTTCACCAAACTGCACGTTTGACTCCGTATTAAGCACACCGGTATGCCAGAACCGCTGAATATCCCGCTGCCTTTCCTCAACGCATCTGCCTCGTTCAACAACAATGGGCTTTAACCCTGCCCTTGCCAGCATAAGGGCGGCAAACATACCTGCCGGTCCAAAGCCTACCACAACGGGTGGAAGAGAAGAGGATGCATGGGGCAGCATGAAGCTGTAAGGCTTAAGTTTGGAAACATTTCTAAAATGCAGATACCTTTCCTCATGGGCAAGGCTGAAGCTTACCGAAAACACAAGACACACATTGCTCTTATCCCGTGCGTCAACGGACTGCTTGGCAATCGAAAACTTTTTAAGCTGCTCCGGCTTGACACGCAAAACTTTAGCTGCCATAGCCTTTAACTTATCCTCCGAATATTGTTCGGATGCCTTGATTTTTAAATTGGAAAGTATAAGCATATATCCTCCTATTAATCCATAGCGGCATTTTTACCCGCAAGTGCTCCCGACGACCAAGCCCACTGCAGATTATAGCCTCCGCAGTCACCGAAAATATCATAAATTTCACCGGCACAGTAAAGCCCGGGGCAAAGCCGGGATTCCATTGTGTATGGGGAAACCTCCTCGGTATATACTCCGCCCGCCGTAACCTGTGCATTAGCAAAACCCTTTGTGCCCAGTACTTCCAGACGCAAATCCTTAATAAGAGCCGCCATTTTCCAAAGCAGTTCCTTATTCAGGTCTGATACCTTAAAAGAAAGCTTTTCAATACCCGCTCTTCTTGCTATTATATTTCCCAGACGTTTATTTAAAAGCCCTGTAAAATAGCTTTCCATGGTCAGATGGGAAAGATGCTGCTTACGGCTTTCAAGTATATCATATACCTGCCTCAGGGAATACTCCGCCATAAAATCTATTGCAGCGGTAAGTCCCGAATGCCTTGCCGCAATGGTGGACAGCTGAAATACCGGCGGACCCGAAATTCCGTAATCGGCAAACAGGATTTCCCCGCTGTCGCTGCCAAGCACCTTATCCTTCGACATAAGTGTAAGCGTACCCTCAATTTTAATACCCTGAAGGCTTTTAACCTCATCCGTGGGGGTCTTAAGCTGCACAAGCGCAGGACGCAAATCTGTAATGTGATGTCCCAGTGACTTTAAAAGCTTAAAGCCGGAACCGTCGGAGCCGAGCGCTGGGGAAGCACAGCCTCCTGCCGCAATAATCATCCGATCCCCATAATAGACCTCTTCATCTTTGCCCGTAAGCTTAAAGCCCTTTTTTGTCCTTGCAACAGAGGCTATATCAGACCGCACTGTATTAATGCCAAGCCTTGAAAGCTCATTCCTGAGTGCGTCCAAAACAGCGCTTGCCTGTCCCGAATAGGGGTAAAGCTTTCCATTTTCCTCTTCCTTGGGAAACACACCCAGCCTATTGAAAAAGTTAACGGTATCATCCACCGTAAAGCTGAACAGAGCATGTCTGGTAAATTTTGGAAACCTTCCATAGTAATTAGCGGTGCATGTGTTAAGGTTGGTATAATTACATCTGCCGTTGCCTGTGGCAAGAAGTTTTTTCCCCACCCTGTCCATGCGCTCATAAACAGTGATATTAAGCTGTGGATTGGTATATGCGGCAAAAATTGCCGAGATCATTCCCGATGCACCGCCGCCTATAATAGCTAAATTTTTCATTCGTCCGTACCTACTACAATAACTATATCATAATCACCCGTAACAGAGCTGTCCTTAATGACCTTAGCATTTGTAAAGTACTCGGTCAAATCCTCACCCAAACCGTTCTGATTTACATAAATGCGAGTGGCTTCCTCCTTATCTCCCTCATAGGTGCCTATATCGGCAACATTATACCCTGCCTCGCTGAGCATATCCTGCACCTCGCTTGCCTTACCGTTTGTATAGCCGCCGTTAAGCACCTGTATAGATGCCGACTTTGAGTCTGTGGGAGCAGTTCCGTTTGTTTCCGCCTCCTGCTCCGCCAAAATTTCCTCGCTTGGGCGTTTAAATACCTCATAGACAATAGACTCTGTTTGCTCCTCGTCCATTATCCACCTGTTGTTTCTTGTGGTACCCGGAAGGGTATATGTATTTATATTATCGGTATCAAGCTTATCAACAACGGAAATATACTTAAGCGCATCCTTTATACCCGCATTGGTTGTAACATATTTAAACAAAGTAGTCAGATACGCCTGAGGATTAGACTTTATTGTATCAGCGCTTACCGCCTTTTTAACAAGTGCCTTAAAGAAATCCTGCTGAACCTGTATCCTGTCTATATCACCGAGGGCATATCCGCCGCCGTAATTGTCCTTCCTGAAACGGACAAGCTGTTCCGCCTTTTCTCCGTCAAGGTGCTGCATACCCGCCTCAAGGTCAATATGCAAATCCTGAGTAGGGTCGTCATACTTCATATCCCTTGGAACATCAAAATCCACTCCGCCTATGGAATCTATGAAATAATGGAAGGCGTCAAAATCCACCCTTATGTAATAATCAATACTTATATCAAGTAAATTTGCAAGCTCTTCCGTAAGCATTTCCGGTCCGTCCTCACTGCCTGCATAGCTGTGTATAGAGTTTACCATCATAACATTGCTGCCAAGACTGGGATTCCTTTCCTGCATTATCTCAAAGTTTGCCGCCGTAGCAGAAACAAGAGTATCTCTTGGGATTGACATAATATCTATACCGTTTGTTACCGAATTATAACAGCCTACCATAATGGTATCCGTACGTGTGCCTTCCTCATCGGTACACATAATAACAAAATTAGTCCTCTCCGGCACCTTACCCCCCACCACGCTTGTAAGTATGTCAAGGGGTTTGTCATTGGGGTCATCCGAAAGATAAGCAGCCAGAGTAAATATACCTAAGGCTGCTATGTACACTCCCAGTACCGCAAGCACAATGGTCAGGAATTTTTTGGCAGGGCTCATCCGCCTTTTCCGCTTTTTTCTGCGCTGCCGTTCCTTATTGCCTACCTGTCTTTCCGATGATTTCTCCGACAGTCTCTCCGATGATCTGCGTCTGCGTCTTGGAGTATGCACCTCATTATCGGCATAATCATCATACTTGTCATTATAATTACTCATATATACTTCCTCCGAACACAAAGACTCAAGAAAGGCTATTGCCCCTCTTGAGCCTGTAAATTCTATTCACCTGTGCCTATTACCACAACTATGTCATATGGGTCTGCCGATGAGGGGTCAACAATAACCTCCGCATCATTAAAGTAAGAAACCAAGTCCGTACCCAAGCCGCTTTCACTGACATATATACGTGTGCTTTCCTGCTTGGTGCTGCTGTAGTCGCCTATATCACTGATGTTATATCCCTCTGCCGTAAGGGTATCACGGACATCTCCCGCTTTGCCTGTGGTATAGCCGCCGTTAAGTACCTGTATAGATGCCTCACGGGAGTCAGCCGTCTCTGTAGTGACCTCTGCAGCCCCCTCAACGGTTGTCTGCTCCGTGGAAATCATTTCCGAAACAGGTCTTTCAAATATATCGTACACAAGCTGATCTATAGCCTCTTGGTCAGGCATATATCCGGAAATTCCCGAAGCATAACCAAGGTATCCCGGCAATGTATAGGTTTCAATCTTGCTTGTATCTATCTTGTCAAGAGCGGAAGCGTATTTTACAGCATCGGATATACCTGCATTTGTCTTTATATACTTAAAGAATGCGGTCAGATAAGCAGTGGGGTTACTCTTTATGGTATCCACGCTGGTCAGCTTGGCAATCAGCACCTTCATAAACTCCTGCTGCATCTCAATTCGACCTAAGTCACCGTTGATATAGCCGCCGCCATAGTTATCCTTCCTGAACCTTACAAGCTGCTCCGCCTTATCACCGTCAAGGAGCTGCATACCTGCCTTCAGATGGATTGACAGATCCTGGGTAGGGTCGTCATAGTCCATATCCTGAGGAACATCAAACTCAACGCCCCCTATAGAGTCGATAAGGTAGTGGAATGCGTCAAAATCCACCCTGACATAATACTGTATATCAATTCCAAGCAGGGTATTAAGCTCATCCACAAGCATTTCAGGACCCAGATCATCTCCGGCATAATGGTGCACAGCATTGATCTTCATGGTGCGCTGCCCCGGCTCGGGAAATTCCTGACGCATAACTTCGTAATTTGCAGCCGAAACGGACACTATGGTATCCCTTGGCACGGAAATAAGGCTGATGCCCTCCGTAACCGAATTATAGCAGCCTACCATAATGGTATCCGTACGTGTACCGTCCTCATCCGTACACATAACCACAAACTGGGTACGCTCCGGCAGTTTTGGTGAAAAGACCTCCGTTATCTTTTCAAGGGGCTTTGGCGCCGTAACCGTCCAGTCCCCATCCGAATCTCCGCTAAAGTATGTAGTAAGTGCATATGCGCCTACAGCAACTATATACACACCTACAATAGCAAGTATTATGGTAATGAACTTACGCTTAAGGGACATTGGCTTTTTAACACGTGCATGCTTTTTACCGTCGGAGGCAATTGCCCCCTCTTGTTCCTGATTGACAGCAGCAGGCTTTTCTTCCTCAACTGCGGCAGCAGCTTCCCCATCCTTTATCTGTACCGGTTCGGACTTTTGCATTATTATCCTTTTAGGCTTTTTATTTGCGTGCTGCGCCTTAACATCCGCCGCATTGCGCTTGGCGGCACGCCGTCTTCGGGAATGACTGATACCGTTGGCAAAGACCTCATCGGTATCATAGTCGTTATATTTGTCCTGTTCGTTACTCATATCTGTCCTCCGGTCCGTCAATTTGGCTTGTTTGGCTTAAATGAACTTTTCAGGGATACTATACGGTTAAACACAAGATGATCCTTGCTGCAATGCTTGCTGTCGGCAATAAAGTATCCGTTCCTGATAAACTGGAAACGCTGCATAGGCTCCGTATCCTTAAGGCTTGGCTCAAGGAAGGCATGCACCGTCTTAAGGGAATCGGGATTAAGGCTGTAACCGTTATCGGAATTTTCATCGGGCACAACAAGGTTTTCATAAAGATTGACATCGGCGGGTACGGCGGTTGCCGCATTTACCCAATGGATAGTACCCTTGACCTTACGCTCGGTAAAGTTAAGTCCGCTGCGTGTTGCAGGGTCATAGGTACAGTGTACCTCTGTCACATTGCCCTCCTCATCCTTAACACAGCCGGTGCAGGTTACGAAATAGGCACCCTTAAGCCTGACCTCCATACCGGGAGTAAGCCTGAAAAACTTCTTTGGCGGTATCTCCTCAAAGTCACTGCGTTCTATATAAAGCTCACGGGAGAAAGGCACCTGACGCTTTCCAAGCGCCTCATTATCCGGATGATTTTCAATGGTAAGCATCTCGGTTTCACCCTCGGGATAATTATCGATAATCAGCTTAACAGGGTCAAGCACTGCCATAACAACGGGAGTCTTAGGCTTTAAATCCTCCCTTATGCAGTATTCAAGCTGGGCAATGTCTACTACGGAATTTGCCTTTGAAACACCTATCATTTCACAGAAACTGCGGATTGACTCAGGTGTATAGCCTCTGCGGCGGATACCGGAAAGGGTGACAAGACGAGGGTCATCCCAGCCGTCAACCTGTCCCGTTTCCACAAGGTTGCGCATATAGCGCTTACCCATAATTGTATTTTCAAGATTAAGCTTTGCAAACTCTATCTGACGTGGCTTTACTTCAAAGTCAAGCTCATTTACCACCCAGTCGTAAAGTGGACGGTGATCCTCAAACTCCATGGTACAAATTGAATGGGTAATGCCCTCAAAGGCATCCTCAAGGGGATGAGCAAAGTCATACATGGGATAAATACACCACTTATCCCCGGTAGCATGATGAGACATATGTGCTATCCTGTAAATAACCGGGTCACGCATATTCATATTGGGTGAGGACATATCTATCTTTGCCCGAAGGGTTTTGCTGCCGTCCTCGAACTCACCGTTTTTCATACGCTCAAAAAGATCCAGATTTTCTTTCACGGAGCGGTTACGCCAAGGGCTTTCCGTACCGGGAGCAGTAAGCGTACCCCTTGCCTGACGCATCTCCTCCGCCGTCATATCACAGACAAACGCCTTACCCTTTTTAATAAGCTGAACGGCACAATCATACATTTTGTCAAAATAGCTGGAGGCGAAAAGCAGTCTGTCCTCCCAGTCAAGGCCAAGCCACTTGATGTCATTTTGATTGGAATTTACAAACGCGGTGCTTTCCTTGGCAGGATTGGTGTCGTCAAAGCGCAGATTG
>CALWRD010000023.1 GCA_944383875.1 uncultured Clostridia bacterium
ATGCACGGGAACTACCCTTTTTGGAAAACAGTTTTGATATTGTGATCTCAAGACTTGCCTTTCATCATTTTCCGGATACAAAGGAACCTTTTGAGGAAATGCTGCGTGTTTTGAAACCCGGCGGAAAACTTGTTTTGATTGATATGGAAGCGGCGGAAGAAAAACTACGGAATATCAGAGATGAAATAGAAACTTTGCGTGATCCGTCCCATATCAGAAATCTGAGTAAAAATGAGATGTTAAACCTGTTTGCATATAACTCCGTTTCCGTTGAGATGTGTGAATCAACAAGTATATCCACCGATTTGAATGAGTGGATGGATTTTACAAATACACCAAAATCGGTACAAGAGCAGATTGTTAAGCGCTTTGTTTCTGAGCTGAATGGTGGAGATAAGACGGGATTTTATCCTTATCGGAGGAATAAGGGCATTTCCTTTGACCAGCACTGGCTTTTGTTGATCGGAAAAAAACAGTAAGATTATAAAAGTCAAATTAACAAAGTGCTGATACAATAAAAACGCCTTATGATTTCTGTTGAAATTAAAAAAAGACTCATACCATTTTGCTATACCTTTGCATTATTGACAGCAGTATAGCATTTTTGGAGAATGAGTCTTTTTTACGTGAATTAAAGATTATCTGCCATATAAAGCAGAAGTTCTCTGGTATCTTCAAAGCCGAGGCAGGCATCCGTGATAGACTTGCCGTAAACGTGGTTTGCACAGCCTATCTTTTGGTTGCCTTCTTCTATATAGCTTTCGATCATAACACCCTTTACTATCTGCTTGATATGTGCATTGCAGCTGCGTGAGTTAAGTATTTCTTTAACTATACGTGGCTGTTCGTAAAACTTCTTCTGGGAGTTGGCATGATTTGCGTCAACTATGATGGCAGGGTTGGCATAGCCGCCGTCCATATACATGGAGTATGCACGGGTCAAATCTTCATAGTGATAATTTGGAATGCTGTTGCCATGCTTATTTACTGAACCACGCATGATGGCATGGGCGAGAGGATTACCGCTTGTCCTTATCTCATAACCATTGTAGAGAAAATCATGTGGACACTGAGCGGCATGTATTGAATTAAACATAACGGACAGGTCGCCGCTGGTAGGATTTTTCATACCTACAGGCACATCAATAGCACTTGAAATAAGTCTGTGCTGCTGATTTTCAACACTGCGTGCCCCTATTGCTATATAAGAGAGAAGGTCGGTAACAAAAGGAAGGTTTGAAGGGTACAGCATTTCATCCGCAAGAGGAAATCCTGTCTCACGTATTACCCTGAGATACATATGTCTTATTGAATAAAGTCCCTCAAGCATATTCGGTTCACTTTCGGGGTCGGGCTGATGCAGCATACCCTTGTAGCCGTCGCCGGTGGTACGTGGCTTATTGGTATATACCCTTGTTACTATAAACAGCTTGTCCTTGACCTGCTTGTTGACTTCCGCAAGGCGGTTCATATAGTCGCAGACAGCCTCCTCATCATCAGCCGAACAAGGTCCTACTATTACTATAAACTTGTCGGACTTGCCCGTAAATATATCGGCAAGCTCCTTGTCGTTTTTCTTCTTGATCTCCGCAATATCAGGTGTGCATGGGGTGTTTTCCCTTATCTCCTCCGGAGATGGTATGGCACGTACATTTACAAAACTCATACTATTGTTGCTCCTTTCCGTAGTACTTTATACTACCTATAATATAGTGATTTTGTGGGATTAAGTCAAGTGTTAAATGGGATTTTACCAAAACTAATCATTTTTAAACAATTAAAACTATTGAAAGGGAGAAAATTATTTGCTATAATTAAACAAAAGAGGTTTTCGGTAAAAGAAAGCCTCACTAAAAGAAAGAAGGGAGCTAAACAATATGGCAATGGGAAATGTAATTGTAGGACAATCCGGAGGACCTACATCGGTTATTAATTCAAGCCTTGCAGGTGTATTTAAGACTGCAAGGGACAGGGGTGCCAAAAAGATATACGGTATGCGCAACGGTATTGAGGGATTGCTCGAAGAGCGCTATATCGATATGAGTGAGTATATTAAAAGTGATTTTGAGGTAGAGGTGCTTAAGAGGACGCCTTCGGCTTTTCTCGGTTCCTGCCGTTTTAAGCTGCCTTCCTGCGAAAAAAGTCCGGAAACTTATTCCAAGATTATTGAGGTACTGAGGAAGCTGGACATTCAGCACTTCTTCTATATCGGCGGCAATGACTCAATGGATACTATCAAGCAGCTCAGCGAGTATGCCAAGGCTAACAACATTACAGATATCACTTTTATGGGTGTGCCTAAGACCATTGACAATGACCTTGCCGTTACCGATCATACACCGGGCTACGGTTCGGCGGCTAAATACATAGGTACAACTCTTAAGGAGCTTGTACGTGACGCACTGGTTCAGCCTATTAATGTGGTAACCGTGGTTGAAATAATGGGACGTAACGCCGGCTGGCTTACTGCTGCCGCTGCTCTTGCAAAGGGTGATGACTGTGAGGGCGTAGACCTTATCTATCTTCCCGAAACAGTTTTTGATATTAACAAGTTTGTTGAAAAGGTTAAAGATATTCAGCAGGTTAAGAAGCAGGTTGTTGTGGCTGTATCCGAGGGTGTTAAGACAGCTGACGGCAAATACGTATGCGAGTCTGCTTCAAGCAGTGCTATGGTAGACAGTTTCGGTCATAAGGCGCTGGGCGGTACAGCAAGCACCTTGGCAAATCTTCTTGCAGGTGAGCTGGGCTGCAAAACAAGACCTATTGAGTTCAGTACTATCCAGAGATGTGCAAGCCATATAGGCTCATTAACCGACGTAACAGAGGCATTCCTTATCGGTGCGGTTGCGGTTAAGGCTGCAGCCGAGGGTGAAACAGGCAAGGTAGGCGTATTTGAAAGAGTATCCCAAAACCCTTACCTTGTAGGCACAAGCATCTATGACGTAAACGCTATTGCCAACGTTGAAAAGACCGTTCCAAAGGAATGGATCATCAATGATGGCACCGGTCTTTCTCAGGAGGCTATCGACTATATGCTGCCTCTTATTCAGGGTGAGGTTTATCCATTTATGGTAAATGGTCTGCCTAAGCATATTAAGCTTTAATTCAATAACAATAAAGCCCGACCTCAAATGCAGGTCGGGCTTTTAACATATAAGTTTGTTTTATTCAAAATCAAGGCTGTCCTTGTTGCGTTCCTTAAACAGATTGAATACCGCATCAAGTATCTCCTCTGACTCAACGGGAAGGTATGCATCCTCATCATCGTTTAAGTCCTCCACACGGAGTATTTCCACCGTGCCGTCATCTTCCCCGCTTTCGGGATAGAGTACGGCGTACTCGCAGCCATCATATTCCACAAGGTCAAGGAAGCTGTATGGCTCCTCATTGCCTTCATCATCGGTTAAATAAATCAAGTTGTTATCTTCGCTCATATTTCCTCCATAAATACAGTGCTTGTCAAAGCGTAAAGGGTGTGTTAAAATATGGTTAGATAATAGCATAGTTTTTTGTCCCTGTCAATTTGTAAAAGTAAAAAAAGCTGTTGACATAAGGGGGCATATGTGTTATTATGGTAAAGACGCAAAACGTCTTTTTTTTGTGTGCGAAGCTCACGATACACACATATCTTTAGACCGCTGCGCTGTGTAACGGGTATAACCGCCCGTCTGTTAATGAGAGATAAAAGAGAGGTGGAAGTCTTGAGAACCAGAATTACATTGGCATGTACCGAGTGCAAGCAGAGAAACTATGACACTATGAAGGACAAGAAAGTGCATCCTGACAGAATGGAAACCAAGAAGTATTGCAAGTTCTGCGGTAAGCACACATTACACAGAGAAACAAAGTAATTCTCAACACCTTTTAAGAAAGGGGCGTAATGAAATTGGAAGAAACTAAAAATGCTGTTTCAAAGCCTGAAAAGCAAAAGGACAACAAAAAAGATCAAAAAGAAAAAAAACACTTTTCACTTGGCAGCTGGTTTGATGTGCACAAAGCCGAGTTCAGAAAAATAGTATGGCCAACAAAGAAGGAAGTAGCTAAGGAAACCGTTATCGTGCTGCTTATGTGCTTTGTTTTGGGCGCTATTATCTTCGGTATGGATGAGGTGCTTACCCATGCCTACGATGCACTTATCAATCTGGTAAGTCAAGCTTAAGTCTTTTGTAAATGAGGTCGAATGTATGTCTGAGCAGGAAAATCAAGCAAAATGGTATGTTGTACATACCTATTCGGGTTATGAAAACAAGGTAAAGGCCGATATTGAAAAGTTGGTTGAAAACCGTGGTATGCACGACCTTATTCAAGAGGTGGCTGTGCCGGTAGAAGACGAGGTTGAAATCAAAAACGGTCAGAAGAAGGTAGTACAAAGGAAGGTATTCCCCGGCTATGTACTGCTTAAGATGGTTATGAATGACGATACATGGTACGTTGTAAGAAACACAAGAGGCGTTACCAGCTTCGTGGGTCCCGGTTCAAAGCCCGTTGCCCTTACCGACAGCGAGGTTGAGGCAATGGGGATTGAAACCAAAGAGGTTGTCAGCCTCGATGTGGAGCTTGGAGACAGTGTGCTTGTTACAAGCGGACCATTCGCCGATTCTGTCGGCATCGTTAAGGAAATTAACGAAAATAAGAAAACTATTGTTGTTAAACTATCTATTTTTGGGCGTGAAACCCCTATGGAGCTGGGCTTTAATCAAGTTCAGCCTATGAATTGATACGATGTTGGAGGACGCTGTTCTCCGTGGGAGGGAAAATCCCGCTAATTACCACATTATAGGAGGTGCCTTTAAAAATGGCAAAGAAAGTACAAGGTTACATTAAGTTACAAATCCCTGCAGGTAAGGCTACACCTGCACCACCTGTTGGTCCTGCTTTAGGTCAGCAGGGTGTAAATATTATGGGCTTCTGCAAGGAGTTCAATGAAAGGACTGCTAAGGACGCAGGTCTTATCATCCCCGTAGTTATCACAGTTTACCAGGATAAGAGCTTCACATTCGTGACTAAGACTCCTCCTGCTGCCGTTCTTCTTAAGAAGGCTTGCAAGATTGAGTCAGGCTCAGGTACACCTAACAAGACTAAGGTTGCTACTATTTCCAAGGCTGACATTACTAAGATCGCAGAGCAGAAGATGCCTGATCTTACAGCTGCTTCACTTGACGCTGCCATCAGCATGATCAGCGGTACAGCAAGAAGCATGTGTATTGTTGTTGAGGACTGATAACTGGTATTGTGCAAAGTGGGAGGGACAGATCTCCCGATATTACCACATAAGGAGGAACTATTTTGAAAAGAGGAAAGAAATATCTCGAAAAGTCTAAGCTCGTTGACAGAGCTACATTATATGATATGGATGCAGCTTGTGCACTTATTCCACAGATTGCTTCCGCTAAGTTTGATGAAACAGTAGAGGCTCATATCCGCCTCGGTGTTGACAGCCGTCATGCAGATCAGCAGGTTAGAGGCGCTGTTGTCCTGCCTCATGGTACAGGTAAGACTGTACGTGTGCTGGTTTTCGCTAAGGGCGAGAAGGCTGACGAAGCTGCTAAGGCAGGCGCTGACTATGTAGGCGCAGAGGATATGATAGCTAAAATCCAGGGCGAGAACTGGTTTGACTTTGACGTTGTAGTTGCTACACCTGATATGATGGGTCTTGTAGGTCGTATCGGTCGTGTACTTGGTCCTAAGGGTCTTATGCCTAACCCTAAGGCAGGTACTGTTACTATGAACGTTGCTCAGGCTATTGAAGAAATTAAGGCAGGTAAGATTGAGTACCGCCTTGACAAGACTAATATTATCCACGTTCCTGTGGGTAAGGTTTCTTTCGGTGCAGAAAAGCTCCAGGAAAACTTCCAGACTCTTATGAGCGCTATTATTAAGGCTAAGCCTTCTGCTGCTAAGGGTACCTATCTTAAGAGTGTTGTTCTTACAACAACTATGGGTCCAAGCGTTAAGGTTAATGCCGCTAAGATTAGCGAATAATAAATGGGCTTCAAGCCTTGACTTGAAGGGTATTGCCAAAGTGCAATGCCCTTTTTTTGTGCACTAAGCTAAGTTAGTTTGATAATTTACCAATGATATTTAAATGTTGTTAGTCCGAAGGGAAAATAACCTATGTAAATCAGTATATACGGATGAAAGTTACCAAGCAAAAGATATAGTTATGAATATTTACATAAATAAAACAAAGAGGCAATCAACAAATTTTGCCGAAAACAAAAAAATACTTGTAATTCACCGGTTGCTGTGTTATACTAAATTCGTATGAAATCCGATGTTCAGGGATTGGTATCTCCGACCGTTCCTTAGCATTTGGGGTGTATACCAAAAAAATATTATTATTTTTATTATGGAGGAATTGAAAATGGAACTCAACAAGAAGGACATTATTGCTAAGTTTGGCAGAACTCCTGAGGATACAGGTTCTCCTGAGGTTCAGGTAGCTCTTCTTACAGCAAGAATCAACCACTTAACCGAACACCTTAAGGAACACAAGAAGGATCATCATTCAAGACGTGGTCTTCTTAAGATGGTTGGTCAGAGAAAAGGTTTACTCAACTACATTAAGTCTAAGGATATCGTTAAGTATCGTGAACTTATCGCAGAACTTGGCTTAAGAAAGTAATTTTGTGATGATTTTTTAATCATGCCGAGGCTGTCGGTTTACTTCGGCAGCCTCTTATTTTTATTAACAGGCGAGGGAGTACATCATTTTTAGTTTACAAATATCCTGCCGTAACGATATTTGTAAGCTAAAAATAACTCCCCTGCCGTATTTAATACAGGAGGATAAACAATGTACAAAACTTTTACAATGGATCTGGCAGGCAGGCAGCTTAGCATTGAGATAGGCAGAGTTGCGGAGCTTGCCAACGGCGAATGTATCGTAAGGTATGGGGATACTGTGGTACTGGTTACGGCAACGGCTTCAGAAAAGCCAAGGGCAGGTATCGACTTTTTCCCTCTTTCAATCGACTATGAGGAAAAGCTTTATTCAGTAGGCAAAATCCCCGGCAGCTTTAACAGACGTGAGGGCAGACCTTCCGAAAAGGCTATCCTTACAGCAAGAGTTATTGACAGACCAATCAGACCTCTTTTCCCTAAGGATTACAGAAATGATGTCTGCATTAACGCAACCGTATTAAGTGTTGATCAGGACTGCGCACCTGAAATTTGCGCCATGATCGGTTCATCTATTGCTCTTTCTATTTCCGATATACCTTTCTACGGACCTACAGGTTCGGTTTCCGTGGGTATGGTTGACGGTGAGCTTGTAATTAACCCAACTGCTGCACAGAGAGAAGTAAGCAAGCTTAATCTTACCGTTGCATCTACCAAGGAAAAGGTTATGATGATTGAGGCCGGGGCTGACGAGATATCCGATGAGGATATGTTTGAGGCTATTATGTTTGGTCACAGACAGAATGTTGAAATATGTAAATTTATTGACGGTATCGTAGCTGAGCTTGGCAAAGAAAAGCACAGCTATGAGGAGCACGTGGTTGACCATGATTTCTATGAGGCTATAAAGGCTCTTATCACCGACCCACGTATGGAAGAGGCTGTATTTACAGACCTTAAGCAGGTAAGAGATGAGCGTATCACAGAGATTACAAACGAGGTTATCGAAAAGCTTGCTTCATTCAAAGCAGAGGATGAGGATGAGGAAGCCTTTGCTGTAAGAGCTGACGAGGCTATTTATAAATATGAAAAGGAGACCGTAAGACGTATGATCCTGAGAGATCATAAGCGTCCCGACGGTCGTGCACTTAATGAGATCAGACCTCTCAGTGCAGAGGTTGATATACTTCCACGTACCCATGGTTCTGCCCTCTTTAAGAGAGGACAAACTCAGGTGCTTACTGTTACAACCTTGGGTTCTGCGGGGGATGCTCAGAAGCTTGACGGTCTTGACCCTACAGAAACAACCAAGAGATATATGCATCATTACAACTTCCCCGGTTATTCCGTAGGTGAGGCAAAGCCTTCAAGAAGTCCCGGCAGAAGAGAAATTGGTCACGGTGCCCTTGCGGAAAGAGCTCTTTTACCTGTTATCCCTTCTGAGAGCGAGTTCCCTTATGTTATCAGACTTGTATCCGAGGTATTAAGTTCCAACGGTTCCACTTCACAGGCAAGTGTATGCGGTTCCACCCTTTCACTTATGGCAGCAGGTGTACCTATTAAAAAGCCTGTTGCAGGTATTTCCTGCGGTCTTGTTACAGGTGAAACCGATGACGACTTTATCTTGCTTACGGATATTCAGGGCCTTGAGGACTTCTTCGGTGATATGGACTTTAAGGTTGCCGGTACTCACGAGGGTATTACCGCAATCCAGATGGATATGAAGATACAGGGTCTTACTCCGGAGATTATCAAGGGTGCGCTTGAAAATACTCATGCAGCAAGGGATTATATACTTGATGAGGTTATGCTTAAGGCAATTCCCGAACCAAGGAAGGAACTCAGCAAGTATGCGCCTAAGATTGAATTCGTTCAGATTAATCCTGACAAGATGGCTGAGGTCATCGGTTCCAAGGGCAAGGTTATCAACAGGATCATTGAGGAATCAGGTGTTGATAAGATTGATACAGAGGACGAAGGAAGGATTTTTGTATCATCCACAGATGCGGAGGCTATAAAGAAGGCTGTGGATATGATTAAGTGCATTGCCGAAGATCCTGAGGTGGGCAAGGTTTACACAGGTAAGGTTACAAGGATAATGAACTTTGGTGCCTTTGTGGAAATCGCACCGGAAAAAGAGGGTCTTGTGCATATCTCCAAGTTGGCACATGAAAGAGTTGCCAAGGTTGAGGATGTTGTAAATGTAGGCGATATTATTGATGTTAAGGTTACGGATATTGACAGTCAGGGCAGAATCAATCTTTCAAGAAAGGATTGTCTGCCTAAGCCTCAAAAGAAGTCCGAGTGATTTTTTAAGTTATAACTTGTGTTTATTTAAACGGTAAGTATTAAATTGTTTTTATTAAGGGAACGGTTAAGTCGTTTATACGAAGGTTTTTCCTTTGTGTTTATCTGATAACTGTTCCCTTTTTGGATAAGATAAAAATATAAAAAGCTTAGATGCCTGTGCAATAAAACTCAGATTGTTGTATTTGCACGGAAGTATTTTTTTAGGTGGTGTTATTTTTGCTTATACAGCATACTTTTTCCGGCGGTGTAAGGCTGATTATAAATTCTTTGCCCTACGGCAGCAGTGCAAGTATGGGTATATATGTACGCAACGGTTCAAGAGATGAACAAGAGGGTCAGGGTGGCATATCGCACTTTATAGAACACATGCTTTTTAAGGGTACCCATGACAGAACGGCTTCCGATATAGCAGAGGAAATGGATATTATGGGCGGTCAGCTCAATGCCTATACCACAAAGGAATATACTTGTTACTATGCCAGGGTGCTTAATGATAATTTTGAGGCGGCGGCGGATATATTAAGCGATATGTACTTTAACTCACGTTTTGACGAGGAGGATATAAGTCGTGAAGCCTCTGTTATTGTGGAAGAGATAAATATGTATGAGGATACTCCGGATGAGCTTGTTTTTGATGAATTGCAGCTGGGTATATGGAAGGATAACAACTCTCTTGGCAAACCCATATTGGGTACAGCTGAAAGCGTTAAGTCATTCAGGCGTTCGGCTTTTGTAAATTATATGTACAGTCATTATCGCCCTGATAATACTGTGGTTGCGGTAGCGGGTAATATTGACCCTGAGCGTGTGATAAAAGCCCTTGAAGTTTATTTCGGAAAGGGTTGGGCATCCAAAAAGGCAGAGCCATTTAAGAAGGCTGAGTATATGCCCTGTAATCGCAGGAAGAAAAAGGATATTGAACAGGTGCATATGTGTATCAGCTATAAGGGTATTCCTATAGGTGACAAGCATATGTATGATATGAATGTGCTTAATACAATACTGGGTGGAGGTATGAGCTCCAGACTGTATCAAAGCATCAGAGAGAGATATGCCCTTGCTTATTCAATATACAGCTATATGAGCTGTTATATGGATGCGGGGATCTTTACCGTTTATGCAGGTGTAAATCCGGAATATGAAGATAGAGCTAAGGAACTTATTTTCAGGGAGATACAGGGACTTAATACTAACAGGATTACAGAGGAAAGTCTTGAAAAAGCGAAGCAGCAGATAAAAAGCAACTATCTTCTGGGTTTGGACAGTACCATAAACCGTATGGAGTCCTGCGGAAGAAATTTGCTGTTGAGAAATGCTGTTATAGAAACGGATGAAGTAGTGGCAGGTATTGAAGCAGTCAGCCTTGAAAGTCTTTATGAACTTGTAGATGCAGTATTTAAAGAAAACAGCGTAAGTATATCCGTAGTGGGTAAGTGATAAATGTAATTGATAGGAATGTCGCACTTGAAAGAAAAGCGGTTGTCCGAATTACTTTTTTTCGGTGCAGAAAAAGCACTTTTGCCTTGGGCAAAAGCCACACTTCGTGTGTCCGAATTACTTTTTTTCGGTGCAGAAAAAGCACTTTTGCCTTGGGCGAAAGCCACACTTCGTGTGTCCGGATTACTTTTTTCCGGTGCAGAATTGCTTTCTTTCAGTTAAAGTACGTGATGTTTTTAATTACAATGTTTTATCAAAAATAATCAGGTTTTTCAAAATTTTACGGCAAACTAGGGGATTGTTAATGCGACAACCCCATCTTTTTTGCAAAAAAAGACAGCTGATACAAGATCAACTGTCTTTTATATATATAAATATCCGGTAGGGGGAGGATATTAATATGCGAGAGGCTAAAATAGCCTCAACAAAAAATAAATATGTCAATATCCAATAGGGGGAAAGGATAT
>CALWRD010000024.1 GCA_944383875.1 uncultured Clostridia bacterium
CTTTTGAAATACCGGTTACATCAACCTTGTCGCCTGCAGCAAAAACGTCTGCCTTGATTTCAGCGCCTACTTCATATGCGCTTGTGTCCTCAAGTCTGAATTCCTTAAGAACCTTCTTAGGCTCAACGCCTGCCTTGTCGAACTGACCCTTCATAGGCTTGTTTACTTTCTTAGCCTTGATTTCGCCAAAGCCTACCTGAATAGCATCGTATCCGTCATTTTCAACTGTCTTCTTCTGAGTAACAACACAAGGACCTGCCTCAAGTACGGTAACAGGAATAAGTATACCGTTGTCAGTGAAAACCTGTGTCATACCGATCTTCTTAGCAATAATTGCTTTCTGCATAATTGCACCTCCATATTAACTCTACAGCGGATTGTCCCTCGTGGGGATAATCATTCTAGGTTCATATAAGGCGTACCGCTGTACTATATATATTTCAACCTATATAAACCAGTAAACTTTTTCTTTGACTTAGAATCACATCATCTTAAGAGTGATGTCAACACCAGCAGGTAAGTCAAGACGACTTAAAGCGTCAGCTGTCTTAGGTGTAGCCATGAGAACGTCGATTAATCTCTTGTGAGTTCTCATTTCAAACTGCTCTCTGGAATCCTTATACTTGTGAACTGCTCTAAGGATAGTAACAACTTCCTTCTTGGTTGGCATTGGGATAGGTCCCGATACCTTAGCACCTGTTTTCTTTGCAGTTTCGATTATCTGAGCAGCTGACTGGTCAACTAACTTGTGATCGTAAGACTTAAGGCTGATTCTGATCTTCTGATTAGCCATAAAAAAAGTCCCCTCCTTTTCGCACTTTTAAAATACTTAGTACGACAAGTGGTGACTGCACACTCATCCGTGTGTTTCGCATTTGCAACTCTCGGGCATAGTGTCAACCCATAACCAAACACACAAACATATTCATGCAGTGACCTTGTCGCCCGGTTTCATGAACTGGACATCGCTCCGCAGAAAACCCGCATTTGCGGCAACCTCTGCCTCATCGCTCCTAATGTCACAACACTGCTATTATACAGTAAATTTACAGCTTTTGCAAGAACTTTTTTTATTTTTTCAAAAAAAAGTTTTACAATTTTTCACCGATTTAACAGATATTTTATGTTAAACAGGCACAAAAGTCAACATAAAATACAATTTAGCATTGCTTGTCCCATAACAAAAGGTCTGTGCCGCCTTTAAGCGTTTCACAGACCTTAACATCACTCCGCACTTTTCAATACAAGCTTAGGGTCAATACTCTCATCTTCTTTACTTACCGTAAATGTCAGATGAGTGCCCAACGCCTCACTATAGGCAGATGGTGTACCCACACGACCTATAACGTCTCCCTCGCATACAACCTCGCCCTCGGTGACATTAATATCGTCCCTGAGCTGGCTGTATGTAGTTGTCCAGCCATTGCCGTGCGCTAAAACCACCGTATTTCCGTTTACCCTGTCATTCGATACAGCCTCCACCACACCGTCAGCAGCTGCGTGTACCTCCGTGTCGGCAGGTGCCGCAATGCTCAGAGAATCATTTGTGCGATACTGATCCAATGTTTTATCATAAACCGCTGTATCAACACTGTAGTCCATAACTATCTGACCCTCCACCGGCCAGCTCATTTCCTTGCTGTCATCAAAGAGAGTATAGGTTGGCTCAGAACTTTCAGCCTGTACCGACGCCTGTGCCTGACCCTTAGGCTGTGCCGACGTAGTGACCTCCACAGCTCTCTCTGTCACGGCTTCTGTAGCTGCCTCGGTAGTTTGCTCACGGTAGCTTTGTACATTACTCTTTGCCACTGCCGCCGCTCCCGTATTGTCATCAGCCTGCAACTGTTCCTGCACCGCTTCCGGTTCCTCCACACTGCCTGAGTTAAATACCGAAACAACAAAGGCAAGCACAATGGCAACAGCAGCAACGGAATAAATAGCCGGATAAAACTTCTTCCTATTATTATTGTCTTTCACAGATAAACACCTCCGCTATTATTATTGTCACGGAGGAAAGCTTTTATACAAATAAATAAAAAGTGAAAAAATACACAAATCATATACCTTTAAATGATATAATCGAAACATATTTTTATTAAAAATTAACAAAATATGAATAAATTGTGAATTAACCCTTTTATTTTAATTTATCATATGTTATAATCTTCCTATAACATTCATTGTATAAAACTTATGGGAGTGATAGGACATGCTTAAAAAGCTTCAAAGTAAAAAAGAGGGATTTACTTTGGTGGAACTGATAGTTGTAATAGCAATTTTAGTTGTATTAATCTCGCTGCTTGTTCCGAGTGTAATGGGCTATATTGATAAATCTACTCAGGCATCAGTTGCATCCGAAGCTAAAAGCATCTTTACGGCGGCACAATCTGCTTGTGCTATGTCAAGAACAACAGGTACATCGGAAGCCAGTTCAACGGATTTTAAAACAATATCAACCGATACAGAAAGTTTTACCGCCGGTTGCGTTACAAACAACACCATTGCAAACGTATTGGATAACCCTTCATCGGTAAATACAAAAGAAGAATATATCGCGCACAATCTGCTGGAAGTAATGGGAAATAATGTAGGAAACAAAAACTTCAGCTTTACCGTCGGTTCTACTGAACCATACGGACAAAATGTTACAGATTACAATACCTCCACTTCCCAGTCCGGACTTATTATAGCTTTCAATCCTAAGACCGGCGTCCATTTTGTGGAATGGGGTCGTGACGGTTACCTTGCCCATGTAGATGCGGGCGGTAATGTCCTTTGCAGTAAAGATGCCACCTTTGCAAGCGTTTCATAATACTTTCCGACCCAAAAAATAAGCTCTGCCTTTATGATTAGACCATATGGCAGAGCTTGTTTTTATTAAATATTAAAATATGCAGCAACCTTTCCGCCTTCCGGCAGATCAAGGTCACAATCGGGAGTACCTAAAATCCAGTTGCCGTAAACACCACTGCGCTCAGTCAGGGTACGGCAGAAGTTAAGCATAACTATGCCTATATTAAGCGCGGCATCATTTTCTCCCGTTTCAGCATCAGGCAGGGAAACCAATATGAGCTTACCGCCCTTAATAATAAAGCGATAGGGCTGACGATTAAGGAAGGAGGGAGCACAGCAGGCAGATATAAGTCCCTTATACAGGTCAGTATAAGCATGCAGTATTTCAGGATTGCCCGATATACCCATATCCTCGGAATAGATAGAGTCCTCCACATAAAGCTTTGGTGCCACATAGCCCGTACGTGCTTTAAGGTTTACATTTGAAGGATTAATAATATCAAGTCTTGGGGATACGTCAGCCTCTGCCTTTTCGTAGCCGAAGGCAACAAGTGCCGCAGGCACCAGACCATCTTTGATATTAAGCCTGTCTGCAAGTTTTGCACTGTCATTAACGGTAAGCCAGCAGGAGTCAAGCCCAAGATCCGTCAGCTTAAGCACCATATCCTCGCCCATAAAGCCTGCATTTTCAAGGTAATGCTCCTTATCCTCAGAAAGAATAAGCAGATAACATGGCGCTTGAATAAGGTAATCCTTATAACCCACACATCCGTTCATCATAGGTGAATTGTCAGGATCTATAAGTTTAAGCTCGGTTTTTATCTCAGGAACAAGTCTTTTACAGACACCGTAATACTCCTTTATCTGCTCAAGCAACTTTTCCGGTACGTCCTTCTCCTTAAAATCTCTTGTGGATTTTCTGTCTATAGTAAGCTGATAGTAATCCATAGGTCATAACTCCCTTCCGTGCTGAAATATTCAAATCTTTATATAATTAAATTTTAGTATAGTTTTAATAAAAAGTCAATTCAATATTGTCTATTGTCTGTCACAAATTGCCTGTTTGTGCATATGTCATAAGAAAATCATAAAAATTTTTAACATAGGGATTGTCTTTCCCTCGTTCATAAAGCCTTATATAAAGTCGTCTTTCACACTTAGGTTCGGTTACCTTAATCAGCTTAAACTCTGCATTGCTGCTTATGGGAGTAGAGGTTCCGGGGCAGAAAGAAATACCCATACCCGCCGATGTCATATTAAAAATCGACTCCATATCTCCGCTTTCAAAGACAATCTTCGGTTCAAATCCCGCCGCACGACAATACATATCACACATGCGGCGCAAAGGGGAAAGCACCGTAGGGACAATAAAGCCGCAGTCCGATAAATCCGCAAGGGCAACACTGTCATAAGAGGCAAGTTCGGTGTTAAGACCCGTAGCTATGTACAAAGGCTCGCATAATAGCAGGCTGTCCCCAGAATGCTCAGGCTTTGCCGCCGAATATATACATATATCTCCCACATCATTCGTCAATGCCTGAGAAACTTGAAAGCCTATGTCCGGCTGCACTGCCTTGTAAGCTATGATTGCATTTGAAACATACATGGAAGCAGCAAGCAGATTAATATGCACAGTACGTGCCTCTGTTGAAGAATGAAGCTCCTCCTTGATACGATCTATGGAGGACATTATGGGAATAAGCCTTTTTACCAACAGCTCACCGTAAGCATTTAAGATAATACGGTTATGCTTACGATCAAAGAGCTGAGTACCAAGCTCATCCTCCAATCGTTTAATTGCCTGAGAAAGCGCAGGCTGAGCTATATTAAGCTCCTCTGCCGCCTTGGTTATATGCTGATACTTGGCAGCAGTTAAAAAATATCTGAATTGCATCAATTCCATAAAATCACCTTCTTTATATCATTAATTTAATAATTATCGGGTATCATAATATAAATATTATTATACCATAAATAAACGATATTTGAAAATCGTTTTTTGGTGGTATATAATAAATTTAGGATAAATCACATTTAATTGGAAAGGATGATTGAAATGTTCGGAAGACACGAAAATGCTGAAGAGCATGATCTTAAAAAAATAGAAAAGTATAAAAAAGCCAAAAACGCCGAAAAAGTGGGCGAATATATTCGCTCAACCGATATTGAGGTGGTTAAGGCGGCGCTTGACGCCCTTGCAGTCATAGGTACCGATGTCGCAGCAGAAACCATTTCAGCCTCCATAGATGATCCAAGGGCTGAAGTCAGGACAATGATCGCAAAGAAGATAAGCGAAATGGACACTAACGAGAATCTTGAATACGCTAAATCAAATCTTCTGCACAGACTTCAAAAAGAAACAGATGAAAATGTTAAAAAGGAAATTATGACAGCGCTCGAAAAAATTTCCTCTAAAATGTAATATATTCCCTCCATTTAGTAAAAAGCTCCGCATATAAAACGGGGCTTTTTGCATTTAAAGCTAAAAACTGTATACACAATACTTCAAAAGTGGTAAAATAATATTCAAAGACAGCCGACAGGGCTTAATAAGGAGAGCTTAAATATGGCATATACTGCGCTGTACCGAAAACTTCGTCCCCAAAGCTTTGACGAGGTCATAGGTCAGGAACATTTAATAACCACATTAAAAAACCAAATAAAAAACAACAGGATAAACCACGCTTATCTGTTTTGCGGCACAAGGGGCACAGGCAAAACCTCAACCGCCAAGATATTCGCCCGGGCAATAAACTGCGAGTCAGATGGGGACAAACCCTGCAACAAATGCAGCGTATGCAGGAACATAATAGAGGGCAGAAGCCTTAACGTAGTGGAAATCGACGCCGCCTCCAACAACGGCGTTGACAATATACGAGATATAGTTGAAGAGGTAAAATATCCTCCCACCGAAGGAAAATACAAAGTGTACATCATTGACGAAGTGCATATGCTTTCCACAGGTGCATTTAACGCCCTGCTGAAGACGTTGGAAGAGCCTCCGGCTCATGTGGTATTTATCCTTGCCACCACCGACCCCCAAAAGTTGCCTGTAACCGTACTCTCAAGATGCCAGCGATTTGACTTTCACAGGATAAGCCGTGTGGAGATGAGCCGTGAACTTAAAAAGGATATGCAAAACGAAGGTGTAAGCATAACCGATGAAGCAATAGACTATGTGGCACGACTTTCCGACGGCGCAATGCGTGACGCACTGTCAATACTGGATCAGTGTATGAGTTTCTACTACAGTGAAGAGATAACCGTCGACAAAATAACAGAAATAACAGGGGCTGTAGACAATGAAGTACTTTTCAGGCTGACTGATGCCATTTCCGACTCCGACTGCGAAAGCTGCCTTTCCATTATAGATGAGGCAGTTCTTAAGGGCAGAGATGTCCTTACCCTTGCTTCCGATCTGGTTATGCATTTCAGAAATCTGCTGCTTGCTGTGTCCGTGGGAGTGGATTCGGAGGCGCTGGACTGTTCAAAGGAATACGCTCAAAGGCTGTACGACCAGGGCATAAAGGTCAGCTATGATTATATATTGGAGCTGATAGGAAACTTTTCCGAGCTGTGCAGCAATATGAAATATTCCTCAAATCAAAGGGTATTGCTGGAAGTAGCTTGTATAAAAGCCTGTACTCCCGTTACCAGCGCCGAAAGCGGAGCTGTGGAAAAGAGGCTTGAAAGACTTGAAAAACTGCTTGAAGGCGGTATACCTATGCCTGCTAAATCCATTCCGAACCGAGAAGAACCCAAGCCTGCGGAGCCGCCCAAAGTTCTTGAACAGGCTGTACCCGATGATATTAACAACGTAATAAAACATTGGGATGATTTTGTAAAAAGCATTGACTCCAAACTGCTTAAGGGATTATTTGATCAAGGGGTGAAAGCTGTATACTTAGGCGGACACACCCTCACCCTTGTATGCGCCTCAAAGATATGCGTAGCCAAGTGTGAACACAACAGAACAACCATTGAAGAAGCTCTTGCAAAGTACTTCAACAAGAAATTTACTTTTAAAATAATGCGTGCGGATGAATACCAAACCACAAAGGCGGAAACAAAACCTGCCCCCAAATACAGCAGTGCGGAAGAGGAAATAAGCAATATGCTGCCGGGCTACCATGTTGAAATAACGGAATAATGTTCTAAAAGCCGCCCCGCAGCAATAAAATATTGTATCCATACATTTGAATAAGGAGGATACAATGGAAGGCTTAAACATATATAAAGACATATCGGAGCGTACCGGCGGAGATATATACATAGGCGTTGTAGGTCCTGTCAGAACAGGCAAGTCAACCTTTATCAAACGCTTTATGGATTTGCTGGTACTGCCAAATATCGAAAATGTGTACAGCAGAGAAAGGGCAAAGGACGAACTTCCCCAGAGTGCGGCAGGTAAAACCGTAATGACTACCGAGCCAAAGTTTGTACCCAATGAAGCGGTGGAGATAAGCCCCGACGGTGACATAAGTTTTAAAGTAAGGCTTATCGACTGCGTCGGCTACCCTGTTGAAGGTGCAGGGGGCTACAATGACGGAGGGGAACCAAGGATGGTAAATACTCCTTGGTCCGATGAGAAAATGCCCTTTGCCAAAGCCGCAGAGATAGGCACCCGAAAGGTTATCGACGAACACTCTACCATAGGCATAGTAGTCACAACCGATGGAAGCATAGGTGAACTTGAAAGAGATGGCTATGTTGAGGCTGAGGAACGTGTTGTTAATGAACTTAAGGCGCTTAATAAGCCTTTTGTGGTATTGCTTAACAGTACCTCGCCCTACGGTGAACAGGCTGTGACATTGGCATCGGAACTTAATGAAAAATATTCCGTACCCGTCATACCTGTAAACTGCGCCCAGCTCAAAAGCGAAAACATAACAGGCATACTGGAACAGCTACTTTATGAATTTCCCGTGTCGGAAGTGGGTATTAATCTGCCCAAATGGATAGAGGCACTGCCCACGGACCACAGCATAAAGGCAAGCATAATAAACTGCATTAAAAATCTTCCCTTTGAGCTGAAAAGCCTGAAGGAAGTAAAACTTTTGCCCGATGCGATTTTATCGGAGGGGAACATAAAAAAAGCTTTTGTGGAAAAGATAGATCCCGGAACGGGACGGGCAATTATAGATGTATCTGCACGGGATGACCTGTTCTATAACGTGCTTTCCGAAACAACCGGTATGGAAATAGGCAGCGAATATGAGCTAATCTCCACCATAAAGGAACTTACCG
>CALWRD010000025.1 GCA_944383875.1 uncultured Clostridia bacterium
GACTATTATCTTTGAATAATAACTATATGAAGTTTTGTGGGATTTGACTAAAGAATAAGCCCTTTTGGATTAAAAATTGTTAATATATTTTCTTGATATCAAGCCTCATATTGTGTTAAAATGATAAGAACGCAAATTTTGTTTTTTCGAGCCTGTATATGGCAGGTAAATCTATTTGAGAGAGTGAGAATATTATGAAAACCAAGAGAGAGGATATAAGAAACATCGCAATTATTGCACACGTTGACCACGGCAAAACCACATTGGTGGACGAGCTTTTAAAACAAAGCGGTACTTTCCGTTCAAATCAGGTTATACGTGAGCGTGTAATGGACTCAGGTGATATAGAGCGTGAAAGAGGTATTACCATTCTTTCAAAGAACACCGCCGTATATTATGATGATATAAAGATTAATATTGTAGATACTCCGGGACATGCTGACTTCGGTGGTGAGGTTGAGCGTGTGCTTAAGATGGTAAACGGAGTTGTGCTTGTGGTTGATGCCTACGAGGGTGCAATGCCACAGACAAAATTCGTGCTCAGAAATGCTCTTGCATTGGGACTGCCTGTAGTGGTATGTGTAAATAAAATTGACCGTCCTGAGGCAAGGCCAAACGAGGTTGTGGATGAGATATTGGAGCTTTTTATGGAGCTTGATGCAACCGATGAGCAGCTTGACAGCCCATTTGTCTTTGCCTCTGCTAAGCTGGGCAAGGCTGCGCTTACGCCGGAGGAAGCGCTTGATGCTCCCGATATGAAACCTCTTTTTGATACCATTATTGAGCATATCCCCGCACCTGAGGGCGACCCTGATGCGGACCTGCAAATGCTTGTTACTACAATCGACTACAATGAATATGTGGGACGTATCGGCATAGGCAAGATTGAAAACGGAAGCGTAAAGGTAAATGACGAGATTGCCATCGTAAATATCCATAATCCCGAAAAGCTTGTAAAGACAAGGGTAACCAAGCTTTATGAGTATGAGGGACTTGAGAGAATAGAAGTTAATGAGGCATCAATGGGAGATATTGTTGCTGTCAGCGGTATGCCTGAGATACACATAGGTGATACCATTGCCGACCCCAAAAATCCCGTGCCTATCGAAGTTAATAAGATCAGCGAACCTACCCTTTCAATGACATTTTCTGTAAATGACAGTCCATTTGCAGGTCAGGAGGGCAAGTTTGTTACTTCAAGACATCTTCGTGACAGATTAATGAGAGAGCTTAATACCGATGTCAGCCTTAGGGTTGAAGATACTGATGTTGCCGAGGCGTTTAAGGTAAGCGGAAGAGGTGAGCTGCACCTTTCAATCCTTATTGAAACTATGCGCCGTGAGGGCTATGAGTTCCAGGTGTCACGCCCTGAGGTTCTCTATAAGGAAATTGACGGCAAGAGATGCGAGCCTATGGAGCTTGCTACCATAGATGTGCCCGAAGAATATGTGGGCAGCGTTATTGAAAAGCTTGGCTCAAGGAAGGGTGAAATGATTAATATGCAGCCTTCCCAGTCCGGTTACACAAGGATTGAGTTTAACATTCCTGCAAGGGGACTTATAGGATACAGAAATGAGTTCCTTACCGATACAAGAGGTAACGGAATTATTAACACTATTTTTAACGGATATGAACCTTACAAGGGTGATATCCAAAGCCGTAATCAGGGCAGCCTTGTTGCCTTTGAAACGGGTGAGGCAGTTACTTACGGTCTGTTTAACGCTCAGGAGAGAGGCGAGTTGTTTATAGGACCGGGCACAAAGGTATATGGTGGTATGGTAGTGGGCCGCAACTCCAGAAGCGGCGATATGGAGGTCAATGTCTGCAAGAAAAAGCAGCTTACCAATACCAGAGCTTCAGGTTCCGATGATGCACTTAAGCTTACTCCTTATACGGTGATGAGCCTTGAGCAGTGCATTGATTTTATATCCGATGATGAGCTTGTGGAGGTTACTCCCGAAAGCCTCAGGATAAGGAAAAAGCTGCTTGACTCCGTTGCAAGAAGGAAGGCTGCAAGGTGCTGATTTAAAAAGGAGGGGCGATATGGCTAAGAAAAACAAAGGCTCGTCCTTTATCAAGCAGGCGGCTATACTTGCCTGTGCAGGTCTGCTTGTACGTGTGATAGGCTTTTTGTACAGGCTGCCCCTTACCAATATGATTGGTGACGAGGGCAATGGCATTTACAGTGCGGGCTACTATTTATACAATTTCTTTTTGGTAATGAGTTCGGCGGGACTGCCTGTTGCGATTTCTAAAATGGTGGCTGAAAAGATAGCTCTCGGACAGTATACAAACGCAAGGAAAACATTTAAAGTGTCAATGGTTGTGGCAGGTGTACTGGGATTTATCTGTATGGTGCTTATGCTTGCTTTTGCGGAAGACTTTTGTTCCTGGGTTAAAAGCGAGCGAAGCTATTACTGCATTATTACACTTGCACCCACCGTATTTGTGGTGTCGATACTTTCCGTGTACAGAGGTTATTTCCAAGGCAGGGGCACCACTGTACCCACAGCGATTTCCCAGATAGTGGAGCAGATATTTAATGCTGTGCTTAGTGTGTACTTTGCATGGCTGTTTATGAATGTGATGGGAAAGGGTGTTGAGTTCGGAGCCGCAGGCGGTACGGCAGGTACGGGTATAGGCGCCCTTGCGGGACTTATCACCATTATGGTCATCTATGTTCTGAATGCCAAAAGGATAAACCAAAGTTACGGCGAGGATAAAAAGGATTATCACGTGCAGACTTTCGGTGAAATTACTTCGGATTTGTTCAGGATAGCTGTTCCCGTAATTACAGGTACCGCAATTTTCAGTATGACCAACCTTATTGATATGGTTATGGTAAATTCACGCCTTGCGGCAACGGGTATTTATACCTCCGATGAGATAGATGCCCTTTACGGTCTGTTGACGGGTAAGTATGTTACACTTACTACCTTGCCCGTTGTTATTTCAACATCCCTTGCGACTGCCGCAATACCCACCATTGCAACCAGTATGGTGCTTAAGGACACCGAAGCGGTTAAGACTAAGGTAGATACAACCCTCAGAGTTACCATGATAATTTCAATTCCTGCCGCCGTAGGCTTGGGAGCGTTGGGTGACCAGATACTTTATATGCTTTTTCCCAATTATCCCGACGGCGGAAATTTGCTTAAGGCAGGTGCTCTCAGCATTATCCTGCTTGCCCTCAGCCAGATTTCCACAGGTGTGCTTCAGGGTATAGGCAAGGCAAAGGCGCCTGCAATAAATGCCCTTATCGGTTCTGTTGCAAAGATACCGGTAAATTATGTTCTTATAGCTGTTCCCAGCATTAATATAATAGGTGCAGTAATCAGTACAACCGTATGTTATCTGTTTGCGTCGCTGCTTAACTTCCGTGCACTTGTTAAAACTACCGGCGTTAAGCCTGACTATGTGGGTATGCTTGTTAAGCCCTCAATAGCATCGGTATTTATGTCTTTGGTGTGCATATTCGGTTACAAGCTCCTTTATATGCTTATTCCGAATAATACTGCGGCAACTCTGATTGTAATTGTCCTTGCAATACTTGTTTACTTTGTTACTATGGTGCTTATTAAGGGATTTGCAAGGGAGGATCTCAGGATGCTGCCTATGGGAGGAAGGCTGATTACCCTTCTTGAAAGGTTCGGGTTGTTGTAATTCGGCTCTTGTATGCAAATTTTTCAAAAAAATTTTGTTATGTGGTTGACGTTTTTCATTTTATTGTGTATAATCATATAGTGTGCTGTTTTATTTGTTGTTTAGCAAGTAAATCCCCCTCCATACGGGTGTGCACGATACAGCTTAATATTTTAATTAATCAGACGGCCGGTGTCGGCGCATCCCACAAGCTAGGGTGTGCACGTTAAAAGGTAAACCGGAGGGAGGGAAATTCGTGTCTGAGGTTAGAGTAAAAGAGAATGAATCTCTTGACAGTGCACTTCGCCGCTTTAAGAGAAACTGCGCTAAAGCAGGTATTATGGGCGAGGTACGTAAGAGAGAGCATTATGATAAGCCTAGCGTTAAGCGTAAGAAGAAATCCGAAGCTGCCAGAAAACGTAAGTATAATTAATTCGTTTTGTGAAAAGGATATGGTGTTATGTCTTTAAAGGATCAGCTTTTTGAGGATCTTAAGCAGGCTATGAAGGACAAGGATACTGTTAAAAAGGAAATTGTCCAAATGGTGCGTGCAGGCGTTCTGCAAATTGAAAAGGATAAAAAAATCGAAGCCGACGACGGTGTCGTTTCCGAGGTAATCGCTAAGGAAATTAAAAAACTCAGCGATGTTATCCCTGATTTTGAAAGGGGCGGCAGGAGCGACCTTATCGAAGAGGCTGAAAAAAAGATAGCAATCCTTAAGGCTTATCTTCCGGAGCAGCTCTCCGAGGCAGAGCTTAAGGAAATCATAGCCGCTGCCGTTAAGGAGACCGGTGCCGCTTCACCCAAGGATATGGGGAAGGTTATGGGCGCAGTTACCGCAAAGACTAAAGGGCGTGCGGATAATAAGCTTGTAAGTACTCTTGTAAAAGAAGTGCTTCAGGCATTGTAATATCTTAAATATTAAGCTGTTTCGCTTGTCGAAACAGCTTTTTTTATGTTTCGGGTATTAAAATATATAGTTAATTAATATAGATAAAGATAAATTTTACATTCGCTAAAGTTTTTTAACACAGATATATTTATCTTGAACTTATTTAAGCATGGATTTTACGACCTTTTGCAGCTGTGTCCTGTGTCACACAGGGTAGAAAAATGTTGACACTAAGGGGCTTTTATGGTAAAATTTTATCAAGAATGGGAGAGAATGTCTATCCTATAAACTGTGATATTAAGACGATAATTCTGCCCGTGAATTATCGTTTTTTTAAAGGGTATCGTTTTCCTCGTATCTTTAAGACACAGTGCAGGCTTGCCTGCGCATATACTACAGTAAAGGAGAATTAGTTATGATTTATTCGGCAGAAGTAACAAATATGTGTCCTGTTGCTAAAGGGGCTTATCACGGTCCCGCACCTATCCCTGAGGAGGGCAAGTGGGTACAGGCTAAGGAAATCAAGGATATTTCTGGTCTTACACACGGTGTGGGCTGGTGTGCTCCACAGCAGGGTGCCTGTAAGCTGACTCTCAATGTTAAGGACGGTATCATTGAAGAGGCGCTTGTGGAAACTATCGGCTGCAGCGGTATGACTCACTCTGCTGCTATGGCTTCCGAGATCCTTATCGGTAAGACATTGCTTGAGGCTCTTAATACTGACCTTGTTTGTGACGCTATCAACGTAGCTATGAGAGAGCTTTTCCTTCAGATTGTTTACGGAAGAACTCAGACTGCATTCTCCGAAGGCGGTCTGCCTATCGGTGCAAGCCTTGAGGATCTTGGCAAGGGCTTAAGAAGCCAGGTTGGTACTATGTTTGCTACTAAGGAAAAGGGTCCAAGGTATCTTGAGATGGCCGAGGGATACGTTACAAGGACTGCCCTTGATGACAAGGATCAGATCATCGGTTATGAGTTTATCCACCTGGGTAAGATGATGGACTTCATCAAGAAGGGTGACACACCTGCTGACGCTATGGAAAAGGCTAAGGGCAAGTATGGTCGTTTTGATGAAGCTGTTAAGTACATCGACCCAAGAAAAGAATAAGAGGAGGATTGACTACAATGGCATTATTTGAAAGTTATGAAAGAAGAATAGATAAAATCAACGGTGTCCTTGCCGAATATGGCATCAAGTCCGTTGAGGAATGTGCTGACATCTGTAAGGATGCAGGCGTTGCCGCTTATGATATTTGTAAGAGTGTACAGCCTATCGCTTTTGAAAACGCCGCATGGGCTTATACGGTAGGAGCTGCTATTGCTATTAAGAAGGGCTGCAAGACTGCTCAGGAGGCAGCTGCTGCCATTGGTATCGGTTTACAGGCTTTCTGTATTCCCGGTTCCGTTGCTGAGGACAGAAAAGTAGGTTTAGGTCACGGCAACCTTGCAGCTATGCTTCTCAGTGAGGACAGCAAGTGCTTTGCTTTCCTTGCAGGTCACGAGTCCTTTGCTGCTGCTGAGGGCGCTATCGGTATCGCAAGAAATGCGAACAAGGCTCGTAAGACTCCTCTTAAGGTTATTCTTAACGGTCTTGGTAAGGATGCTGCTCAGATCATTTCAAGAATCAACGGCTTTACCTATGTTCAGACTAAGTTTGACTATTTTACGGGTAAGCTTGACGTAGTACAGAAGATTGCTTACTCCAACGGCGAAAGAGCTGCCGTTGAGTGCTACGGTGCTGACGATGTTCGTGAGGGTGTTGCTATTATGCACCTTAACGGCGTTGATGTTTCCATTACAGGTAATTCAACCAATCCTACAAGATTCCAGCATCCTGTTGCAGGTACATATAAGAAGGAATGTGTTGAGCAGGGCAAGAAGTACTTCTCTGTTGCTTCCGGCGGTGGTACGGGACGTACTCTCCATCCTGATAATATGGCAGCAGGTCCTGCTTCCTACGGTATGACTGATACTATGGGACGTATGCATTCCGATGCACAGTTTGCAGGTTCTTCATCCGTACCTGCCCACGTTGAAATGATGGGCTTCATGGGTATGGGTAATAACCCTATGGTAGGTGCTACCGTTGCTGTTGCGGTTGCTGTTGAGGAAGCTGCTAAGGCAGGTAAGTTCTGATAAGAGATGTGAAAATCTAAGCAGAATACACGCATTAGATAATATAATTTAAAGAGATAAGAGATGTTTCTGTGGAATTTTCCGTGAAACATCTCTTATTTTTTATTCATAGGTATCGGTAAAATCCTTTTGGTAAATCTCAATCATCATCTGTGCTCCAAGACGGAAACCGTCAATGAACATTTCCGATGTTTCTAAAGGTACGGTTTTAAGCTGCTCATCCATAATTTCAAGGAATCTTTCGTCAAGGGGAGGCTCTGTTTTTTTCAGCTGACTGATAAATTCTTAGTGGTGTTTATAGTGTTCCTGCCATAGCTTTCGATATT